>CAZNUF010000064.1:0-6765 GCA_964576125.1 uncultured Ruminococcus sp.
TAACATCAACCGTAATATCGGGATAAACAGCCTTCACCTCGGCATAGGGATTTGATAGTCCGAGCTCTGAAAGCTGACCTGAGGACGGGTTTACCATTTTAACGCTTTCAGCATACAGTCCTCTTATTGCACCCTCAACAAGACTGCTTTCGCTCTCACTTGCGTAGCCTTCATTCGGCTTTGTAATTTTGTAAGATGCAGAGTTTTTGCTGTCTTTGTTGGGAACAAGGACGATTTCTTTGCCGAAGTTTGAACCCGAAAGTGTGATTGAGGAAGCCTGACTGTTGTTGGAATCCGATGCAGAATCGTTGATTGTAAGGCTCATAAGGTCGGTAAGACCGTAGTCAAATGCACTTACAGCTTCGGTTTCAGCGAGATATACCGCATCGCCGTCACCGAATTTAATATAAGTTCCTGCACTCTGCGGAGCGTCATTGCCTACATATACCACAGCTTTTGTTTTATCCTCATAGGCAATTGTAACCGTAGACCTCGGCTTGTCAAAGCCGTATTCGGACGCCTTATCCTTTTCAAGAGTTATAACCTTTGAAAATTCAAGCTGTGCGGCAGAAGATGCAATTGTATCGGCAACGCCCTGCTGAAGCTCAAAATCCTCGTAACCCTTGATTGTGTAAACGGTTGCTTGAGTTTCGCCCTTTTCGTTTCTCGGAGTAGTCGAAGTTATATCAAGCGTACCCTTGTTGTTTTCTATGTGAATAGTTGAAATTTTATTTGTGTCGTACTCAACAAGCGTACCGTAGCTGTTGTTTTCAATCTTTCCGTCTTTGTCTGTGATGATTTCAGCCTGATGAACGCCGTTTGCATCAGTAGTAACGCTCATCTTAACGCCCTCGTCATAGGTAGCCGAACCATCGCTGTCACCCTTTGGCAGGAAAATCAGCAAAAGCATCAAGCCAATCAACAGCACAGCCGCAACAGCGACAACTATAAAAATTTTGGTGTTCTTTTTCATTATCTGTTCCTCCTGCGCAGCCATACGATAAGTCCTGCTGCAAGAATAGCTGCAGGAAGAATAAATACAAATATTGCAATCATAACCGACTGAGTTGTAACGTCTGTTACGCCAAGCTCTGCGCTTTCAAGCGATTTTGACTCAATTGTAATTCCTGTATCGTCCTTGTCTGCAATTGTATTTACAACGTTCATAAAGTATGCCGAGTTGTTGAAGCTGTTGTAGCTCATCATAACTTCGCTGAACATTGCGTAAGAGCCGAATACTAAAACTCTTGAGGATTTTTCGTCATTGTTTGTCTTAACGCCTTCAGCCGCAATATTAAGAGGCTCGCCTTTGATTGCGTCCTGATAATTCCATTCCTCATCGACATCATACGGCTGAACGCCTGCCTTGTCAGAGGTTGTAAGCAGGGAGTGAGCCATTTCGCTGTCTTTGATAATAATATCGTGGGCATCGCTGACAGCTACGGGAATTTTTGAATTTTTAAGATTATCCTTGTAGTAGTCGCTGTAATCAGTAATAAATGCAAACGCACTGGAGTTGCTGATGAGGTAATCGGTGTTGGTTTCAAAAACATAACCGCCGTTTACCTGCATACCCCACTGGTCAAGCAGCGCATCAATGTTCGGGGTGTCTACCTTGTCTGCGCACGGAACGTAAATAAGCGTTCTGCCGTACTTGCCGTCATTGTCAAGCCACTTTGAAATCTTATCAACCGCACTTTCGTCAAGGTCAACCGACGGAGCATAAATCATAATAAATTCAGCTTTATCATCAATATCCTGAGTTACAAGCGAGATTTCGTTTACTTCATAAGCGTTGTTTTCAAGCAATGTCTTGATTGACGAATAGTCCTGCTCGTTGTTGCCCTTAATCATATCTACAACAACCTTGTCGTCAGCAGTTACGTTGAGAATAGCAGTTACAACAGCCTGTTCAACAGTAGTGCCTGTAAACTGATACTGACCGTAGTAGCTGTAGGTCTGCTCGTCATATTCAAAGCATTCCTCTACCTTTAAAGCCTTGTACTGCTTTCCGCACTCAACAAGCATAAAGTAGTTGTTTCCGCCGTTCCAGTCAACATTGGGGTAATTTGAAGTAAACGTCGGATTTGAAGTAAGGTCAACATACTTCAAGTCAATTTTACCGTTTGAATTGCTCTTGATTTTGTCGAGCAGATTTTTAGCCTGAATAAAGTATGTACCCTGATTTTCAACCTCTTTTTCGGGCATAAGAATATTGAGTGTTACGTCCTTATTGAGGTGAGAAACGTAGTCGATTGTATCGTCCTGCAAAGCAAACGACTTATTAGCCGTAAAATCAAGCTTTAAGTCGGGGAAACGGTCAACAAGCAGACCGCAGATTACGTTGAGCACAATTACAATTGCCACTACTACAGCGACAATTAAAATTGCCAAAGAGCCGTGGCGAGCCTTTCTTGACTTAAGAAAAGCCTTAAAACTGCCCTTTTTCTTTTTGGGCTTATTTTTCTTGCCCTTATTGTCCTTTTTGTCGTCTGCAACCTGCTCGGGTGCAGTTTCTTTTGTATCCTCCACTGTTGTTTCGGGAGTTTCATTTGGTGTAAGGACCTTGTTTTCTTCGTTCATTCAGATAACCTCCCTTAGCTCCAGCGTCTTTTTTCCAGAACACGAACGGTAAAGAAAATGAATAGTCCCGTAAGAGTCAGGAAAAATACAATATCGACAATGCTTAAGATGCCGTATGTAAAGTTTGTGTAGTAATTAAGCGGATTGATTTTTTCAAGAATCGTCGTTATCCAGTCAATAGACAGCATATCGCTGATATTGCCGAGGAACGAAATGAGAAGTCCGAGAGCCATACCTGCAACAGCGGCGATAATCATACTCTCGGTAAGAGCAGAAATAAACACGTTTACTGCAATAAGCGCCGCACCCAAAAGAATAATTCCGGCGAATGTGCAGAGAATTACCGGCCAGTCGGGAGTTGCAAAGAATGAGATAACAACAGCATACACAAGGAAAATGCAGCAGCAAGCGGCATAAAGTGTGAATGCGCCCAAAAACTTGCCGATTACAATCTCGGTAAGGCTTGTCGGAGAGGTCAGAAGAGCCTGGTCGGTTTTCTGACGTTTTTCTTCGGAAAAAGTTTTCATTGTAATAATCGGAATGATGAACATAATAATATAGAACATATTTCCGTACACGCCTGCAAGGCTCGTTGTGTTGTAGCCAAAGCAGATAGCCGTGAAGAATATTCCCGAAAAAATAAAGTATGCAGCCATTACAACATAGGCTGTAGCAGAGTTAAAGTAAGAGGAAAGCTCTCTTTTAAGAATTGTACCCATCAGCTGTTACCTCCGTTTTCACGATAATTATTCTGGTCTGACGTTGTCAGCTTGAGGAACATATCCTCAAGGGTTTCATTTCCCGACTGCATATTGAGAATCGGACAGCCTATTCTTGCCATTGCACTGAAAACGTCACGGCGAACATCAACGCCCTTTTCGTATTCAACCAAATATTTTGCCGTATTGTCACGCAATGTCTTAACCTTGTTTGCACGAATAACGGAGGGGATTTTTTTGATTGCAGAAATAACGTCGGCAGAAGCTCCCTCAATTTCGAGCGAAAGCTTTTCCTCGCCCGAAACGGCGGTTGAAAGCTCCTCGGTTTTTGCGTCAGCAACAATTTTGCCGTTTGAAATAACTATGATTCTGTCGCAGGTAGCCGAGATTTCGGAAAGCACGTGAGAAGAGAAAATAACCGTATGCTTTTTGCCGAGGCTCTTAATCAGCTTGCGGATTTCAATAATCTGCTTCGGGTCAAGACCGACGGTAGGCTCGTCAAGGATAAGCACGGGCGGATTGCCAAGCAAAGCCTGTGCAAAGCCGACACGCTGACGGTAACCTTTTGAAAGGTTCTTGATAATACGCTCCGACTGCTCGGAAATTCGCACAAGTCGCATAACCTCATCAATATGCTCCTTTTTAGGAAGCTTAACCTTTTTGAGGTCAAACATAAACTCAAGATATTTCCTAACAGTCATATCAACATAGAGCGGAGGAATTTCGGGAAGATAACCGATTTTCTTCTTTGTTTCCTTCGGATTATCAAGAATTTCGCTTCCGTCAATGGTAACGGTACCGCTTGTTGAAGAAATGTAACCCGTTATCATATTCATAGTTGTGGATTTTCCTGCACCGTTCGGTCCGAGAAATCCGAGAACTTCACCCGTTTCAACGGTGAAGCTGATGTCATCAACGGCCTTTATGTCGCCATAACATTTTGTAAGGTGTTTAACCTCGACCATGTGACTTTTCACTCCTTAAAATTAGTCTGTATGAAGTCTGCTTTTATACACTGAAAAACAGACTTAAACATAATATATTATACTATAAAAAATTGATTTTGTGTATATAAATTCTAAAAAAAACAGGTTGAAATCACAAAAATTCAGTTTTTCATCACATAAATTCAAGGTTGTGGGAATTAATCAACAAAAAATGAAAACAATATTTATTGATAATGACTACAAAATTTAAAGGAGCGTTATTATGGACGGTATTATGGATTACATTAATGCTTTCTGGGTAGGCGGATTAATCTGCGTAGTCGGACAGATTCTTATTGATAAAACAAAGCTCACCCCTGCAAGGATACTTACGGGATTCGTTGTTGCAGGCGTAATTCTGGGAGCAGTCGGACTTTACAAGCCGCTTGCAGAATTTGCAGGCGCAGGAGCTTCTGTGCCGATAAGCGGATTCGGATATGTGATGTGTGAGGGCGTAAAGGAAGCGCTTGCACAGGACGGAGCACTCGGAATACTGACGGGAGGACTTACAAGCGCCGCAGGAGGAATTGCCGCCGCAATTTTCTTCGGACTCATCGCCGCCCTCTGCACAAAATCGGGAGATAAGTTTTAACAGCGTTATTCCCCATTGTATTCGAAAACAAGAAAACACCGCCCCGTATTGAAACGAGGCGGTTATTTATTAACCGGTTAGTAATTATTCAGCAGATTTCAGAATAACGGTTGACTGTGCAGGAAGTGTAAGCTTCCCGTCCTTAAGCTCAACGTGCTTGTCTGAGCTTTCGGCAACAAGGTCTGCCCTTACAACTGCATTCTTAATCATATCGTCCGTAATTTCAAGCGACTTGCTTTCCTTTGCGCTGAAATTATGAATTACAAGGAGCTTTGAACCCTCGTATTCGGTGTAAAATGCGCCTACATTCTTATCGTCAAAGCTCTGCATTCCCGTAATTGTACCTCTTGCAAGCTCGGGATTCTGATTTTTAATCTTGATAATTCTGCGGTAATAGTTGAGCAGTGAGTCCTTGTCCTCAAGCTGCTGCTTAACACCACCGCCTGTCGGCTCGTCAAATTCGTCACCAATACCGTTTACAAAAATACTCGGCATATCGGCTGTATCAAAAATCATAGCCGTTCTGTATGCGGCGTCATTAGTTGTGTTTGGTGCCTGAATACCGATTTCCTCGCCGTAATAGATAAACGGATTTCCGGGAAACAGCATATAGAGTGCTGCGGCGAGCTTTTCGTAGCCAAGCCCCTGTCCCTCAAGTGTGTTTGCAATTCTTACCTGGTCGTGATTAGATAAGAACAGAGCGTTGATTTCGTTTTCGTTGCTCTCTCTCATTTTCTTGTCGTAGTTCATAACCTTTTTTACAGCAGCCACGCCGTTCTGAGTTACAAGGTTTTCAACAAACAGGCCTGACGACTGTGCAAACTTGAACGCAAACTGACTGTCAATACCCGATTTGTAAAGCTCCTGAATTTCCGAATCGTCAGTCCAGTTTTCGCCTACCATATAAACGTCGGGTTTTATCTCCTTGCAGGTATCATAGAACCATTTTAAGAATTCAGTTCCGTCTGTGCTTTTGTTGGTGTAGTATTTGCAGGCGTCAAGTCTGAAGCCGCCTACTCCCCTGTCAAGCCAGAACTTTGCAATTTTCTTAAATTCTTCACGAGTTTTTTCGGAATTGAGATTCCACTCGGGCATCTCGTGCGAGAAGTTTGCCTCACACTCATAACCGTTTGAAAGTGAGTTTGTCGGAGTGCCCGAGTCGAAGTAATCGCTCTTGTGAATTTCAAAGTATTCAGCATTTCCGTCAAGCTTGCCCTCGCTGACTTCCTCGACAGCCTTGGTGTAAAGCGGATTATTTGAGGAAATGTGGTTTAGAACGAGGTCAATGATTACCTTGATTCCACGCTTGTCACATTCTTCAATCAGCTTGTCAAAATCCTCAAGCGTACCAAAATCAGGGTCAATGTCATAATAGTCCTCAACATCATATTTATGGTAGGACTTTGAAGGCATAATCGGCGTAAGCCAAATTCCGTCAATACCAAGGTCATCTCCGCTGTTCGGGTCGCCGTCATTGAGGTAATCAAGCTGTGAAATAATGCCCTGTAAGTCGCCGACATCATCTCCGTTGGAATCGCAGAACGAATTAACGAAAATTTCATAATAGTTGCGGTATTTATCATCAGACGCTGTAGCTTTTATATTCTCAATCGGATCGGCTACTGCGGCATTTTCTGCTTTTGACGAGCCCGAGCTCTCCTGCGAATTACAGCCTGTAAGTACACAGCCGCCGACAAGTGCAGCGCAGAGTAAAAGTGAAATCAGCTTTTTCATAAGTTAATATCCTTTCATTTTGTATTCAGATACAATTAATAAGATTATAGAGTAATTTATTATTTAACATTTCATTTGTAAGGTAAACTATAATTTAATTCGGAATGCGTAATTCGGAATGCGGAATTAATGGTCGCTTCGCTCCGAATTT
>CAZNUF010000065.1:0-6651 GCA_964576125.1 uncultured Ruminococcus sp.
GTTTGCAACTGCGGAACAGGCTGTAATCATCTGGACAGGCGTGATTGAGAAGTTCTGACCGAAGGACGCAACCGCAAGGTCTACGTCAGTCATTGTGCCCTCTTTCCAGAAGCTGTCATCCGCTTCACCGGGGAGGTCGATTCCCGTTTTTTCGGAAAATCCAAAGCCCTGATAATACTGACAAAACTTATTTATTCCTAATAATTGTCCTATCTGAATAAAAGCGGGGTTACAGGAATTGCTTGTAGCCTGAACAAAGTTCTGCGTTCCGTGACCTTCAAGGTGACTACAGTGTATCGTTTCGCCTCCGACAACAATTGAGCCGCTGCACGTAAAGGTTGAGCTGTCGTTCACCTTGCCCTCTTCAAGAGCCATAGACGCCGTACACATTTTGAATACCGAACCGGGCATATAGGTATCGGTAATAGCTTTGTTACGCCACATTGCGGCAAGTGCTTCGCTTTCCGCCTGTGCCTGCTTCTTTTCCGACATCGCCTCAATTTTCTTTTGAGTTTCCTCCGGAAGTTTGTACGGGTCGTTAAGGTCGTAGCCGCCAACCGTTACCATTGCAAGAATTGCGCCGGTGTTTACGTCCATCGCAATACATACGCCTCTGTTGAGTACGTTGTTGTCTACAATTCCCTGCTTCATATATTTTTCACAGATTGACTGCACTGTTTCATCTATCGTGAGATAAATACTGCTGCCATCCTCTGCCTCAACATTCTGTTCATACTGGAACGGCATATCCGTTCCTCTTGCGTTTTTAGCTGTTATTATTCTGCCCGGGGTACCCGAAAGATAGCTGTCGTACTGATATTCAACGCCCTCAAGGCCTTGTTCGTCACTGCCCGTAAAGCCGATTACGCAGGAGGCAAGGTCGTTTTGCGGATAGTAACGCTTGTAGTCGTCAAGCAGCTGAATTACGTTGCCGCAATCATATTCTACCGAGAGGGTGTCGATAAGCTCAAGCACCTTATCTCTTGCTTCAACCTCAATTTTACGCTTTACAACAACATAGTAGCTTTCCTGCGTTGTCTTTTCGTAAACATTATCATAATCAAGACCGAGAATTTCAGACAGTCCTTCTGCCGCCGCCTTTCTCTGCTCGTCGGTTTTAAAATATATCGGCGCCATAACAACCTGCCACACAGACGCACTTTCGGCAAGCACCTTGCCCTTTGCGTCATAGATTGTGCCTCTCTTTGCAGGGATAGTCGTATCCTTGAGCTGTTGCCCGACAGCGTCCTCCTGAAGTGAGCTTCCCTGTACAACAGTAAGAAAGCCGAGCCTTGCGATTGCCGCACCAAAGCCGATAACCAATATCAAAATAATCAGAACAGCAGTGCGCTGTCTTAAACGCTGATTCGGACCTTTTGCGGCTTTTTTTGAATTTTTGCGTATATTACCGTTATTTTCCAAAACAATTCTCCTTCTACCGCAAGCGGAATACCTCCGCAGTCTTAATTTACGTTCTGAACCCTATACCAATCGTAAATCAGTATTCACCGTATATATACCGAAAAAAGAGTCAAGACGCAGTCTTAACTCTCATTCTTTCATAACATATTTATTAAATTGAAATGAATGTTATGACCAAAGATTTTTAATTGAATCTATAAACTGAGTAAAGAGATTATCGCTTTTCTGAGCAGAAACCTCTGCTTTGTCGCCACCGGAAAGAGTAACAAATTCTTTCTGCGCGTTTGATGCTTTGGTCATACCAAGCACATTCTCGGCATACTCCTCAATCTCTGCGTTTGAGAGCTTGGATTCAACCTTCATCTGATTCTGAGTGTAAATACTCTGGGAATCAGCAAGCAATGACTTTGCCGTAATAATTTCCTGATTGAGTTCTGTAAGCTGAACCTGTCCCACAATGATAAATCCAATCACTGCCGCAACTGCCGCACCGCCGATGCTTCCTAAAGCAAGCTTTAAGGGATTGTGCTTGCGGCGACGGATTTTGTGAATTTCCTCTTCGGGAATAGTCACAACCTTGCCCGCAGTTTTAGTTTTTTTCTTTGTCTGCTTCTTATGTACTTCCTGTTCGTTACGCTTTGGTAAAGCCGAACCGTTTGAATAGGCAACATCTTCATCGAAAAGACTTAAATCATAAGCTGCATTTCTGTTTTCGTATGCCATTACTCCTGCACCTTGTGCCTTTCTCTATCAAAAATTTTCATAAAACACACTGCTTTTAAGCTCATATTTCTATAAAGCAAAAAAGTTTCAAACTTTTAACAATTAATTCTAATTGTCACACACACAATCTGTTCTTTTTGCAGAACTAAATGAAAGTAAACCGTATATGTAGTAATTACAAACACGCTAACCACTATTGATTGTATTTGTAATATTCTTTACAACTTTGTTATATTTTACTACAAATAAGTTACTTTGTCTATAGCTGAGAGAAAAAATTTTTAAATTTTTTCGCATATTCTCAACTTTGCACTTCTGGCTCTCGGGTTTTCGTTTAATTCTGTTTCATTTGCACAAACAGGCTTTTTGTTTACAAGCTTTGCCTTCGGTTTGTTTCCGCAAACACAGACAGGAAAGTCCTTCGGACAGGTACAACCCTGACACCAAGAAGCCATTTTTTGCTTGACTATTCTGTCCTCAAGCGAATGGAAAGTAATGACGGCAAGCCGTCCGCCCTTTCCAAGCATTTCAAACGCACCGTCAAGTCCTTTTTCAAGTGCACCCAGCTCGTCATTTACGGCTATGCGAAGTGCCTGAAAGGTCTTTCGTGCGGGGTGAGCATCACGTCTTACCTTCTGCGGTACGTTCTTTTTGATTATTTCGGCAAGCTCAAGCGTTGTTTTTATCGGCTTTTGCTCTCTTGCAGACACAATCCCCTTTGCAATTGAGGAAGCGTATTTTTCCTCGCCGTAGCTTGAAATTATACGTCTTAATTCCTCAAAGGGCAGGGTGTTTACAAGCTCTTCGGCTGTTGTTCCGCTCTGACTCATACGCATATCAAGAGGTGCGTCCTCGTGGAACGAAAAGCCTCTTGATGCCGTATCAAGCTGATGGGAGGAAACTCCTATGTCAAGCAGAACGCCGTCAAGCCTGCCTACGCCCCGAAGCTGTAAAAGCTCCTTAATGTCAGCAAAATTGCCCTTTATTATTATAGAGTTTTCATTACTTTTAAACCTTTGAGTGAGTACCGAAATCGCATCGGGGTCACGGTCAATTGAGATAAGCTTGCCTGTTGTAAGACGCTTTAAAATCTCACTGCTGTGACCTCCGCCGCCTGCCGTTCCGTCGGCATAAATACCATTTTCCTTAATGTCAAGTCCCTTGATTGTTTCGTTGAGGAGTACGGGGATGTGGGAGAATTCCATATTATTCCTCCTTACAATCTCAACATTGACAGAGCTTCGGAAATAGTATCCTTCTGCGAAGCCATAAATTCGTCAAATTTGGTTTTGCTCCAGATTTCAATTCGATTGTTCATTCCGATTACGAGAGCGTCACTTTCAACACCGGCAAACTCACGCAGGCTCTGGGGAATTATGACTCTTCCCTGTGCGTTCGGTGTAACCTCAACCGCAGTTGCGCTGAAGGTGTACTGCAAAGCCATAGCCTTGTCGGCAGGAAGCTCAAGGATTTTTGCACAGATTGAATTGAACTGGTCGGCGGACATAGCCTGAATACAACAGTTTCCGAAACCTCTTGCGAGGTAAAATGTATTTCCAAGCTCTTCACGGAACTTTGCAGGCAAAACAATTCTGCCTTTTCCATCAATTGAATGATTTGACATTCCCGAAAACATTTTGCCCACCTCCGTCACTTTAGTTTGAAAATTAATTAAAAAACGCTGTATTCAGTCACCAAATGACACAATCTGCCACCGTTTGATATAATTATACTCTATTGATTTAAAAAAATCAAGTAAAAGTTACGAACATAGAAATAAAATTTACAAAGTAATTAACTTTTTCATAATTTTGCAATTTTTATCTGCTGATTTGCAATTATTATTTCCACAAAGAATAAAAACAACCGAATGCACAAGAGTTTTCCTGTACATTCGGTGTCAGAAATCATTATTTTATTTTAAAAGGTTACAAAACGACCGAAATTATTACAAACAAATGTTTGCTGTTTTCAGTCGAATTTTCTGCAAAGTCACGCACAAGGGAATGTTGCACCGTACTTTGCAAATATTTTGTCAACCGTGTCACGCTCTTTTGGGGAAATGGAGATATATTTTAAGCCTGCCTTTATAATTTCATCACCGTCACACGCAGGCATAAAAATCTGATTGCCAAACGAAACAGAGGCTGACTCTGTAAATCCGCAGGAGGGACTGTCGTGATAAGCAGTTTTTCCGTTGAAAATTCTGCGAAGCTCATCACAGTCGCTGTCATCAAGCGTCACTTCAATGTTCTTATCCTCAGTAATGTACTTGATTTTTGCATCTCCGTGTTCGGAAATTCCGACTGTCGAGGGCAGAAAATATGAAACAATAAGAAATACGGCAAATACAAACGCAACGCCTACGGAAATATATATAATATTTTTTCGCTTATTTTCCATATCAAACGACCTCCCTGTTATTATGTTTGTATTATATTATTATTAAATTATCAAGTCAACATTAATGGAAATGATTTTTGTAAACAAAACTGCCCGAACAAATCAATCGTTGCTCGGGCAGGAATAAAATACAATTTATTTTTTCTCGGTTAAAAGCTTGTTAAGCTCCTCCATAAAGGTGTTGATGTCCTTGAACTGGCGGTAAACGGAGGCAAAACGCACATAGGAAACCTCGTCAACCTTTTTGATTTCCTCCATTGCAAGCTCGCCGATTTGCATTGTTGTGATTTCCCTGTCAAGACTGCTCTGAAGCTTTGCCTCGATTGTATCAACCATCGACTCAATCTGCTGGATAGATACAGGGCGTTTTTCACAGGCACGAAGAATACCTGCCGTAAGCTTGTTGCGATCAAAAACCTCACGTGACTTGTCACGCTTTACAACGATTATCGGCACAGTTTCAATAACCTCGTGGGTTGTGAAACGCTTGCCGCATTTAAGGCACTCACGTCTTCTGCGGATTCTCTCGCCGTCGTCGGCAGAACGGGAATCAATTACCTTGCTTTCTTCATAACCGCAGTACGGACATTTCATATATAATCACCTCTGGAATTATTCTCTAAAGTAATTATAACATATACAACACAAAATTCAAGTAAAGAATTATTTACATTATTGTAATAAACTTTATTATTTCTAAATTCCGAATTACGCATTCCGCATTCCGAATTAATTAAAAGTTGCGATAGTGCTTTACACTTCTGTTCTTTTTACTGCGTCTTTTGTTTATCTTTGACGTTACCATATAGCAAATAAGAATTATTGCGATTATTCCTATTATTACAAGGAACCAGTAGGACTTGAACACTGTTGTGATTACGTTGAGAACAAAAAGTATTCCGCTCATTTCAACCTTTTCGCTTGAAACGAGATTTACCTTTGCAACCTCCTGCTTTTTACCGTCGCTTCCCTGATAATAAATTGTAGCCGTTCCGACAACCGTGTCTGTGTCAAGAGGCGCATCAACGCTCTCGGGAACATCTGTTTCAATAATCAGCTCGTCTTTATCCAAATCCTTGGGAACAATTGCACTTAAGTTTTTTTCGGGAACAAGCAAAACAGAGTCCTTGCCCCACGCAAGGTTTACCTTTTCCTCACAAACGGGAGTTGACGAGGTTGCTACGGTTTCAAGCTCCAGACTTGTAAGCGCCCATCTGAACAAATCGGCGGCGTCGGTCATTGTTCCGTATCCCTCGCTGACGCCCTCCTTATACGGAGCGTGAAGCAGTACTGCCATATATGAATATCCGTCGGCTGTGGCTGTAGTTACAAGGCATCTGCCTGCCTGATCGGTCGTGCCCGTCTTGATTCCCTTTGCGTACATATAGTAATAATCGCCGCCGTTGTTGGGGTCGATTAAATAGTTAGTTGTTACAAGCGGATAGTCGTCACCATCGCAGGTATATGCTGTGGTGTTCGTAATCTCCGAGAATTTCGGCAATGTGAGAGCATAGGAAGTAATCTTGTACATATCACGTGCCGTTGTGTAGTGATTGTCGTCGTGAAGTCCGTCGGGATTTGCAAAATGCGTGTTTTTGCAGCCGAGCTCCTTTGCCTTGTCATTCATAAGCTTTACAAAGCTGTCTGTATTTCCTCCGCCTACGTAATCGGCAAGCACCATTGCGGCGTCGTTGCCCGAGGGAACCATCATACTGTAGAGAAGGTCAATTACGCTCATATCCTTGCCGACGTGGTCTGCTACATTTGCAAGTGAACTGCCTGTATTTTCAAGCACTTCGAGCACAGATTTCTTAATCGGCACACGTGTGTTTTCAAAATCGTCAATATTTTCCGCAACAATTATGTAGGTCATAATTTTTGTGGTAGAAGCAGGATAACGCTTGGAATCAGGGTCCTTTTCAAAAACCACCTGATTCGTATCCATATTGACAAGAAGAATTGAGTCAGATTGCGTTTTCACCTTGTTCGGGTACGAAATTGCCCCCGTTGTAACAATCGATGACGAAATAATAATTATTAGTGCAAAAAGCAGTGATATTATTTTGATTGACTTTCTTTTCATCAGTCGGTTTTCTCCCCTTT
>CAZNUF010000066.1:0-6622 GCA_964576125.1 uncultured Ruminococcus sp.
GCCTCAATACTTTTTATTCCGTTTATCGCTTTTAACGGCGGAGTTTTCTACTACTACGGCGACTTCAATGTTCAGGAAATTCCCTTTTATCAGCTATGCCACGACGCTGTAAGAAACGGAGAGCTTGGTTGGAATCACACAACCGACCTCGGCTCTGACCTTTTGTCAAGCTACAGCTTTTATCTTCTCGGCAGTCCGTTTTTCTGGCTGACAATTCCGTTTCCGAACGAATTTGTGCCGTACCTTATAGGACCTCTGCTCATTCTGAAATTCGCCTGCGCATCTCTTGCGGCGTATTTATATTTCAGAAGATACGTTGCAAACAAAAGCTACGCCGTTCTGGGCGGACTTCTGTACGCACTTTCGGGATTTTCAATCTACAACGTGTTCTTTTTCCACTTTCATGAGCCAATGATAATGTTTCCGCTGCTGCTTGCGGCGCTGGATTCATTCATATACGACAAAAAGCGTGTTGTGTTTGCAATTGCAGTGTTTGCCGCCTGCGTTGTGAACTACTACTTCTTTGTCGGACAGGTTTTGTTCGTTGTGATGTACTACCTTATGGTAATGCTCACAAAGACCTGCCGCTTTAAAATCAAGGAATTTTTCATTCTTGCGATTGAGGTAATTATCGGCTTTGCCGCTACGGCGTTTATACTTCTGCCGTCGGTACTGGGACTTATGGGCAACCCAAGGCTTGACAGCCTGCCAAACGGCTGGAACTCGCTTGCTCACGATTTGCCCCAGCGTTACTGGCTGATTATTATCAGCTTTTTCTTCCCTGCCGATATGCCGGCATTTCCCGTATTTACGCCCGAATCAAACTGCAAGTGGGCGTCGGTTGCAGGCTGGCTTCCGTTGTTCGGAATGACGGGAGTTATCGCATTTTTGCAGACAAAAAAGCGTGACTGGCTCAAAAAGCTGCTTACTCTTTTAATGCTCTTTGCTTTTGTCCCCGTGCTCAACAGTATGTTCCAGCTTATGAACAGCTCAATCTACTATGCACGCTGGTTTTATATGGTTGTGCTGATGATGGCACTTGCGACAATCCGTGCAGTTGAGGACAGTGAAGCAAACTGGAACAGGGCGGTTGCGTGGTCAGCGGGAATTACCGCAGGAATCGCTCTGCTTATCGGTCTTATGCCGAAAATCACCAAAAATGACGACGGCACAGAGGAGTTTTCAATCGGCGTTCAGGCAACCTTTGAGCGTTTCTGGATTTACGTTTTGATGGCTCTGATGAGCATTCTCGCCTTTGTGCTGATTTTTAAGAAATTCAAGGGCATAAATCCGCACTTTGCGATTGCTTCAATAAGCGGCGTTCTGATTGTTTCGCTTGTTTCATCGGCTTTCATAATCACAACGGGAGTGTTTTCAAGCTCTACCACAAGACCAATCAGAGAGAATATTCTCAACTCAAGAGATGACATTGAAATTGACGATTTGGAGCAGGTAAGGAGCGACTTTTACGAGTGCGTTGACAACACCGCAATGTACTGGAAGATTCAAAGCATAAATTGCTTTCAAAGCTCCGTTTCCACCTCGATAATGCAGTTTTACGACGCTATGGGAATCACACGTGACGTTGCCTCACGCCCGAACACCTCGGCTTACGGACTGCGTGGACTTTTCAGCTGTAAATACCTCTTTGACTACAGGTCAGACGGTAAGGCCGGCAGTGAAAACTCGTTCATCAACGAGGACGGGGATACAAAGATGCCGTACTGGAATTACCTTAAATCCTGCAATGGCTTTGACATCTACGAAAACGAATGCTACATTCCCATGGGCTTTGCCTATGATTCCTTTGTAACCGAGGATGAGTTTGAACGTGTCGGCGATGTTCACAAAACCGAGGCAATTCTCTACTCAATGGTTCTTTCAAGGGAGCAGATGAAGAAGTATTCCGACATAACAGGCTACAGCGACGAAAAATACAAGCTCCTTTACGGAAAGAATCCCGAATATTTTGACAGCGTTGTTGACAAATACAGGTACGGCAACAAAAAATACAAGGAGCAGTGCACAAAGCTTGCTTCGTCAAGCTGTTCGCTCTTTGAATACACCGACAACGGCTTCAAGGCGGAATACAGCAACAGTTCGGACGACAATCTGCTGTTCTTCAGCGTGCCGTACAGCGAGGGCTTTTCGGCAACGGTGAACGGCGAAAAGGTTGAAATTGAAAAGGTAAACTACGGCTTTATGGCTGTTAAGGTTCCGGGATATACGGACTGCGAAATCGAGCTTACCTACGAAACTCCGGGACTGTCGGCAGGAATAAAAATCAGCCTTTGCGCACTTGCTGCATTTGCAGTTTACGTTGCAGTTATAATAATTTACAGAAGAAGGAAAAATCAATTTACAATTAAAAATTAACAATTAACAATTTCGGGAACTAAACTTTTATATTATTGCAACCTATCCACTCGACCGTAATTGTTAATTGTACATTGATAATTGTTATTTTGGAGGATAAATTATGAATTTCGGACATAAAATTCTTGAATATAAGGACGAGCTTTTAAGCGACCTTAACACACTTCTCGGCTTTGAATCCGTAAGCGGAGAAAAAGACGATGAATGCAACAAAGCACTTGAGTTTATTCTCAAAAGAGCACAGGATTTCGGACTTGCATCTGAAAAGGTCACCGACAAAAGCGCACACGTTGAGCTTGGAAACGGCGGCTCGCTCTGCGCAGTGCTGTCGCATCTTGACGTTGTGCCTGCCGGCAACAACTGGAGCGTTCTGCCATATGCGCTTACTGACAAAGACGGCAGACTCTTTGGCAGGGGAATTGCCGACGACAAGGGAGCCGCTCTTGTAAACCTCTACTGTCTGCGTGCGCTCAAGGAAAGCGGTGTTGAGGGCAGAAACACCATTCGTGCAATCTACGGCACGTCGGAGGAAACGGGAATGGAAGATATGGACGGCTATTTTGCAAAACAGCCGTATCCCGACCTTGCTTTCACTCCCGACAGCGACTATGGTATCTGCTACGCAGAAAAGGGAATACTTCATTTAGAGGTAAGCACGATTGTAAACAACGCAAAAATCCTTTCCCAGTTCCATTCGGGCAAGGCACTCAACGCCGTTCCCGATATGGCTTATGCAATGCTCGACTCGTCAAACTACGACGAACAGACGCTTATGCGCCTTGCTGACGCAAGCGACGGAGATTTTGAATTTAACTACACAATTGACGGACTTATGATTATCAGCCGAGGCATAGCCGCCCACGCCTGCGAGCCTGAAAAGGGATACAACGCCGCTGCAGCTCTTGTGGATTTGATTGCAAATGCATATCAGACCGAGGACATCGGCTCAATCTGCTCGTTCATCGACTATGCGATTAACAAGGAAACCAATGGTCGTTCACTCGGACTTAAAATGAGCGACTCGGTTTCGGGTGCGCTTACGGCTAACCTTTCAACCGTTCATATTGAGGGCGAAACAGCTAAAGCACAGTTTGACATACGCTATCCCGTAACGGTCAGCGGCAAAAAGATTATAAAGCAGTTTAAAAAGGTTGCCAAAAACAGCGACCTGAAAGTAACTGTTCTCGGACACGAAGAGCCGCTCTACGTTGAAAAGGAATCCCCCTTAATCGAGCTTTTGTCATCGGCATACGAAAGCGTAACAGGCGAAAAGCCCGAGCTTTACACAACAGGCGGCGGAACATATGCAAGAAAGCTGAACGGTAAGGGCGTTGCGTTCGGACCGAACTTCAAGGATGACGAAGTCAATATGCACAACGCCGACGAAAGCGTTGACAGGGAAAAGTTTTTCACCCACGCACAGATTTGCCTTGAGGCAATGTACAAAATGTACACTTCATTATAGTGTTTAATATTGTAGCGGCGAACTGCGTTCGCCAAAATGCATAAATTGCATTGCAATTTATACACAGGGACGTCCGGGAAGCCGTCCCCTACGGATATAGAGGAAACGCTATCAACATAACAATGTCCAAACAACACGCATTATGATAATTCCGAATTACGCATTACGCATTCCGAATTATCTAAAAGGAGAACATATGAGTACCGAAAAAGTTATTAAAAATCAAGCAAAGGATTCACTGAAAAACAACTGGTCCGTCATTATCGCCGCCGTGCTCGCCGTATGCGTGATTATGCTGTTAATTCACGCACTGTTGTACGGCTTCGGCTTTTTTGCAAAGGCGATTGATACGGACACAGGTCTTATAAAAGAGGGCAAAAAGCTGATTTTTTCAATTGCGGCGTGCAGTGCTCTGACAGTCGCAATCCTGATTTCTCCGCTGATTAACGGACTTTTTAAAATGTTCTGCAACACTTCGCTTTACAGCCGCACCGAAATTTCCGATTTGTTTTTCTTTTTCAAAGGTGCTAAACGGTACTTTAAAACTCTGGTAATCAACATAACTCTTATATTTATTTTCTCGGTGCTTTCATACGGACTTGACGCTTACTCCTACGCCTGTTATTTGCTCGGAGCAAGCCTGAAAAGCGGATTCAGCTTTGATTTCAACACACTTTTATTAATCTTATTTTTCATAGTTTCGGTAATAATAAAAGCAATTATCTATCTTATTTTTGTGCATTTTCCGCTTGTCGCTTATTCATTTGACGACAGCCTGCCTGCAACAAAATATATGTTCGGCTATATCGGTTTTTCGTTCAGACACTTTGCCTGCACATTAAAGCTTGTATTAAGCTTTCTCGGCTGGATTGTACTTTCGTGTGCGCTGGTCGTTCCTGCGTTCTACGCACTGCCGTACCTTATGACTTCTTTGACAACTTCGGCAAAGTGGCTGTTTTCACTTGAAAGAAACAGAGGTGTGATATGTTAGTATCTTTGTGTATGATAGCCTACAACGAAGCGGAGGCTCTTGACGGTGTTTTAAGGGACTTTCAGCTTCAGGATTACCCCCACGAGCTGATTGAAATCGTCCTCGTTGACAGTATGTCCACCGACGCAACAGGAGCAAAAATGGAGCGTTTTAAAAATACCGACTACGGTTTCAGAAACGTGGCTGTTGTTCAGTGCGCCAAGAAAAATCAGGCTTTTTCGTGGAATGCCGCACTTATGACAGCGACGGGCGACGTGATAATCAGGGTTGACGCTCACGCAAGAATCCCGAGAAACTTCGTTTCGAGAAATGTGTATAACTTAAGTCAGGGCGAGGACGTTGTCGGAGGCGGCAGACCGAACATCACCTCGGACGTTTCGTCGTGGAAGCTTACTCTGCTTGCCGCCGAGGACTCGCTGTTCGGAAGCTCGGTTGCATCCTACAGACGTCCTGCAACACAGAAGGAGTACCTCGACAGCCTTTTTCACGCCGCCTACAGACGTGAGGTTATTCAGAAGGTCGGCGGCTTTAACGAAAACCTCGGACGTACCGAGGACAACGAGTTTCACTACAGAATACGCAAGGCAGGCTACAAGCTCTGCTGTTGCCCCGACATAATTTCCTATCAGCATTCACGAAACAATTTAAAGGATATGATAAGGCAGAAATACTCAAACGGCAGATGGATTGGTCTTACGCTTTCGGAATGTCCCGGCTGTCTTTCCTACTTCCACTTCGCACCGTTTGCGTTTGTTATGATGATTATACTCTGCTCAATTATCGCCGCACTCGGATTCCCGATTTTGCTTTATACTCTGCTGATTGTTTACGGAATGTTCGACATTGTAAACGCAGTCGGCTGCTTTACTATGAAAAATCTACAGCCGCAGTTTGCCTTACTGCCGATTATCTTCCCTATTCTCCACGTTTCCTACGGAATAGGCACGATTGTCGGACTGATTCAGATTCCGTTCTGGCAGAAAAAAATCAAAAACAGCCACGCAAAGGAACACATTGAAAAGGTTAAGAGAAAGATTGCGAAAAACACCATTAAAAAATAATTCGGAATGCGTAATTCGGAATTAAAAATATCTCCACACTCCAAACTAATAAAAAGGCTTGGTGATTTAATTGTCCGAACTTGTAAAAATGACTCCTCAGCTTTTGCGTGAATTACAGCTTAAACAGCTTGACACGCTTGTATATTTCAAAAATTTCTGCGACAAAAACAACCTCCGTTTCTACCTTATCGGCGGCTGTCTTATCGGCGCACTGCGTAACGGCGGTTTTGTTCCGTGGGACGACGACATCGACGTAATTATGCCCCGTCACGACTACGAAAAGCTCCACAAGCTGTGGAAAGAGCAGAAAGCCGACGGAAGATTCAGACTGCTGAAAACCGACGACGAAATGTTCACCGGCAACATTTTTATAACGATTACCGACACGAACTACACAATGGTAAAGGCAAATCAAACCGAGGTTGACATTCCGCACGGACTTGTGCTCGACGTTTTTCCGCTTGACGTCTGCCCCGATAGCCGTTTTGCACGCAAAATGCAGTACATATGGACGATGATTTATTCGCTGTTTCTTGCGCAGGTTGTACCCGAAAACCACGGCGGAATTATGGGACTGGGCAGTAAAATTCTGCTCTCGATTTTCAGGGGCAAAAAGCTCCGCAACAAAATCTGGCGTTGCGCCGAAAAGCATATGACGAAGTACAAGCTTGAAGAAAACAAGTGCGTTACCGAGCTTTGTGCAGGCCCGTACTGGATGAAAAAGGAATA
>CAZNUF010000067.1:0-6498 GCA_964576125.1 uncultured Ruminococcus sp.
TTTATGTTTTCCTTTACTGCGTCGGGATTTTCTCTTAAAAATTTAATATCAATCATTTTTATTTCTCCTCAATTTATTTAATTAATAATTTAAAATGTACAATTAACAATATGATGTATAAATTGTTTCACAATTTATACATAGGGACGTCTTGGAAGCCGTCCCCTACGGATATAGAGAACACGTTTGTATTATATTTCGTTGGGACGTGTTCCTACACGTTCCATTCACAAAAATAGCATTGTAATTTTGTGTTGACACGGCACGCCGTGTCCCTATGACGGTAAACAAAATGGTTTATAACTATTTCAGTTTATTTGATAATTCCGTCAATTCCTCGTCCGAATAGAACTCAATCTGTAAAATTCCGCCCTGCTTGCCCTTGTTCTTTGAAACCTTGATTTTTCTGCCGAGGCTTTCGTTCAGCGCAAGCTCTACCATACTGTAGAACGACGGTTTCTTTTCGGGTGTTTCTTCCTTTTCGGGCTTTGGCTTTTGCTTGCAGATTTTTTCAACCTGACGAACCGATAAATCTTTTTTGATTATCTCTTCTGCAAGCTCCTGCATAAGCTTTTCGTCCTCAAGCGTGAGCAACGCTCTTGCGTGACCTGCCGAGATTTTTCCGTCCGATACCAAATCAAGAATGCTCTGGGGAAGCTTCAGAAGTCTTAATGAGTTTGCAATTGCCGGACGGGATTTTCCTACCGACTGCGCAACCTCCTCCTGTGAAAAGCCGTGCTCTTCAATCAATACCTGATAGCCGAGAGCCTCTTCAATCGGGGTTAAGTCCTCACGCTGTAGGTTTTCTATCAGCGCAATCTCCATTGTTTCTGTGTCGCCCAGCTCTCTTATGATTACGGGAACTTCCGTTATTCCTGCCATTCTGCAAGCTCTGTAACGTCTTTCGCCTGCTACAATCTGATAGCCACCCAGCGGTAACGGACGTACAAGCAACGGCTGAAGAAGTCCGTGCTTTGAAATGCTTTCCGCAAGCTCGCTTAACGCTTTTTCGTCAAACTCTTTTCTCGGCTGTGAACGGTTCGGCTCAATTTCGGAAATTTTCAACGTAACGCTACCATTGTTGTCCTCACTGTCATTTTCTATAAAAATGGCGTTCAGCCCTTTGCCGAGTCCGCCTAATTTTTTAGCCATTGTGTCGCTCCTTTGCTATAATTTCCTTCGACATTTCCATATACGACTGACTGCCCTTGCAGGCTTTGTCGTAGTAGATTACGGGCATACCAAAGCTCGGTGCTTCCGAAAGTCTTACGCCCCTCGGAATGACGGTCTTGAACACCTTGCCGGGGAAGAACTTTTTGACCTCGTTTACTACCTGCTGTGTAAGATTCAGTCTGCCGTCATACATTGTCAGCAGAACACCCTCAAGCTCGATTGAATAATTGTACTGACGCTTGATTCGCCTTACAGTATTCATTAGCTGTGACAGTCCCTCGAGTGCGTAATATTCGCACTGAATCGGAACTAAAAACGTGTCTGCTACGGTGAGTGCGTTTGCGGTAATCAGTCCGAGTGAAGGAGGACAGTCAATGATTATGTAATCGTAGTACTGCTTAATAGGCAGAAGTGCATTTTTGAGAAGTGCCTCACGGTGGCTTTTCTCTGCAATTTCAAGCTCTGCCGCCGCCAAGTCAAGGTTTGACGGAAGAATGTGCAGATTTTCGTATGGCGTTGTGAGCACGCACTGTTCAGCCTTTGCCCCCTCAACTAAAATGTCGTATGTCGAATATTTTACCTTGCTCTTGTCAATTGCAACGCCGCTTGTTGCATTTCCCTGCGGGTCTGCGTCAACGAGCAGAGTCTTTTTTCCCTGTGCGCCAAGACAAGCCGCAAGATTAACGGCGGTTGTGGTTTTTCCTACACCGCCCTTTTGGTTTGATATTGCTATTATTTTTGCCAAAAAAATCACCTTAAAAATTAATTAATGGCGTATTGATAATACTTTTAGATTATAGCATATTTATGTTGTATTTTAAAGCATATTTTAAAAAATAATGAGATTTTTTAATTGTTTGACGTATAAATTGTTTCACGTGAAACATATCGGATTTTCAACTTACAATTTATCAATGCAAAAAGCCGTACATTGCTGTACGGCTTTTCGCAAGGGGTTTAGATAAGGAAATGGGTATGAGTGGAACGGATGCTTTCGCATCCAACTGGAAAGTAATTTGATATGTGCAATAAACTGCACCTGGTTAAGCAGATTTTTCTTTGTCAGTTATTTGCTTTTTGGGAATTCGTATTGTGTATTCGATAAAATTGTCTGTATCGGTTTTGTCCGATTGTGCGTCTATTCCCGCAAGACGCATTGTATCAATGGCTTTGTTGATAGTGTTTACAAATATTCTGACGTCCTTTATCACCGCTTTACTTATGCCCTGTTTTTTGTTGTTCTTAGGGCTTGAATTGAGCATCAGATTTATAAGATTTTCTGACTGCTGTACGTTGAGGTTTTCGGAGATGATTTTCGAGAGAGCCTCTCGCCTTGCACTTTCATCACCGAGCTTTAACAGCGCTCTTGCGTGGCGTTCGCTCAGACCTGCGTTTTCAATCCACTCCTGCTCTTCATATGTAAGTCTTAACAAACGGAGCTTGTTTGCAATTGTGGACTGCGTTTTGCCGAGCTTGACAGCCGCCTCCTGCTGGGTCAGTCCGTATCTGCGTATCAGTCTTGAAACTCCACGAGCTTCCTCGAACATTCCGAGGTCGCTTCGTTGGAGATTTTCTAGGAGAGCATATACTGCCGACTCTTTTTCAGAGCACTTGATTACTATGCAGGGAACTTTCCGAAGTCCTGCCATTACGGAAGCACGAAGCCGCCTTTCGCCCGCTATCAGCTCATATTCCGTTGCGCTCACCTTTCTTACGGTAAGGGGTTGAAGAATACCGTTTTCGGCAATTGACTGCGACAGAGCGTTGAGGTCCTCTTCATTAAAAACCTTTCTGGGCTGAGCTTTGTTAGGTCTGATTTTTATAATAGGTATGTCAGAGATTTTGTTTTCATTTTTTAATATAAAATTCAAACCTAATCGCCCCGTGTCCTCATTTGTCCTTCAGGGGTTGTCCCTGTGCTATTATAATAACACTTTGCCTGTGCGATGTCTGTCGTTTTATGAGCAACTTTTTTATATAGTTTTGGTAAAAAATGGTAATTACTTAAAATATTTGTCGATATTTGTATTTTACATAGGTTATTAACTAAGGAAACACTGAATAAAATAAAACAACGCAGGGAACTATCATTGTTCTCCCTGCGTTGTAATCATAATAAATTTATAACGGTTTTGCTTTTATCTTGCCGTAGCTTCTCGGATACTTGTCGGGAGTGGGTGCAATCTTTTCAATCTCAACAATTGTCCTATCTCCGCCGTCAAGCGCAAGTGAAAAGGAGTGAATGTTTTTGATTTTTCCGCCGAGTGTCTGAATTGCCTTTCTGCCGTCTGCAATTTCGTTTTCTGCGTCAGGACCTTTGAGAGCAATAAAACTTCCGCTCAATCTTGTGTACGGCAAGCAGTACTCCGCAAGCACGTTAAGTCTTGCAACTGCACGTGAAACCACAAAATCAAAGCTTTCACGCAAATCAATATCCTGTCCGCCGTCCTCTGCCCTGCTGTGGATAAGCGTTGCGTCAAGCGAGAGTTCCGACAATACGGAATCTAAAAAATTGAGTCGCTTTTGCAGACTGTCAAGCAAAGTAAGCTTTAAGTCGGGACGTGCAATTTTCAGAACAATTCCGGGAAAGCCTGCGCCTGTGCCTACGTCGATTACAGTTGAATTTTCGGGAATATCAACATAGTTGAACAGAGCAAGGCTGTCGGCAAAGTGCTTTACTGCAACGCCCGGTTCGTCGGTTATTGCGGTGAGATTGATTTTCTCGTTCCACTCAATCAGTAATCTGAAATACTTTTCAAGCTGTTCAAGCTGAATGTCGGTAAGCTGAATTTTGTACCCTGTTGTAGCTGATTTTATAATTCCTTTTATGTCCATTACGTCACCTGATTATTTGTTTTGTGCGAGCCAAATCAGCAGAACGCTGATGTCGGCAGGAGATACGCCTGAAATTCTTGAAGCCTGACCGATGTTTAAGGGCTTTATTTTGTTGAGCTTTTCCTGTGCCTCAAGACGCAGACCTTTGATTTCACGATAGTCAAAGTCCTTTGGCAAAAGCTTTGTTTCAAGCTTTCTCATCTGCTCAACCTGCTTTAGTTGTTTCTGAATATATCCCTCGTACTTGATTTCAATTTCAACCTGTTCAAATATGTTCGGGTCAAGGTCGGGACGGTCAGTATCAACAGTTTTAAGCTCTTCGTAGCCAAGCTGTGGGCGTTTGAGTAAATCAATCAGGCGAACGCCTGTCGTGATTTCAGATGTTTCACGTGAAACAAGTATCCTGTTTACTTCCTCACTCGGTGAAATAACGGTTGATTTAAGGCGTTTGATTTCTGCTTTTTTCTGCTCCTGTTTTTTAAGAAACTTATTGTATCGCTCTTCGCTGATTAGTCCGATTTCATATCCAAGAGGAGTAAGCCTTTCGTCAGCGTTGTCCTGACGGAGCACGAGCCTGTACTCACTTCTGGAAGTCATCATTCTGTAAGGCTCATTTGCACCCTTTGTCACAAGGTCGTCAACGAGAGTTCCTATGTAGGAGTTGTCACGTGTGAAAATCACCTGTTCTCTGCCGAGTACCTTTAGTGCGGCATTGATTCCGGCAACAAGTCCTTGTGCGGCGGCTTCCTCGTAGCCCGAACTTCCGTTGAACTGTCCTGCACCATAGAGGTTCGGAAAGTCCTTAAATTCAAGCGTAGCATTCATAGCGAGCGGGTCAACGCAATCGTATTCAATCGCATACGCAGGGCGCATAATTACGCAGTGCTCAAGACCTTTGATTGTGCGGTAGAATTTGAGCTGAACTTCCTCGGGGAGTGACGAGCTCATTCCCTGCAAATACATTTCCTCGGTGCTGAGTCCGCACGGCTCAATGAAAAGCTGATGACGAGGCTTGTCCTTAAAGCGCATAATTTTATCCTCAAAGCTCGGACAGTAGCGTGGGCCTACGCCCTCAATTCTGCCTGCGTAAAGTGGTGAGCGATGGATATTTTCAAGAATGACCTTCTTTGTATTCTCATTCGTCCAGCTTATGTGGCAGTCAACCTTGTTTTCGCCGAGGTTCTCGGTTTCGTAGGAAAATGGCTGTGGCGGCTCGTCACCCTTCTGAACTTCAAGCTCCGAGAAATCAATTGAGCTTTTCAGCACTCTTGCCGGAGTGCCTGTCTTGAAACGGCGGAGCGGAAGTCCGAGATTTTTAAGGCTTTTGCCAAGCTCGGTTGCAGGAAAAATTCCATCGGGGCCGCTTTCGTAGGAAACCTCGCCCACAAAAATTCTTCCTCCAAGGTATGTGCCTGTCGCAATTATTACAGCCTTGCATTCGTAAACAGCTAACATTCTCGTAGTCAGAGTGTAGCCGTTTTCGGATTTCTGAATGTCGATAATTTCAGCCTGACGGAGTTCAAGGTTTTTCTGTAACTCAAGCTTGTGCTTCATAGTGTCGGAGTATTTGCGCCTGTCAATCTGCGCACGGAGCGAATGAACAGCAGGACCTTTGCCTCTGTTTAACATACGTGACTGCAAGAAACATTCGTCGGCAGTCTTGCCCATCTCCCCTCCGAGTGCGTCAATCTCACGCACAAGATGTCCCTTTGCAGTTCCTCCGATTGACGGATTGCAGGGACAGTTGCCGACAGCGTCCATATTTATAGTAAAAATTGCAGTTTTACAGCCGAGCCGTGCAGATGCAAGAGCGGCTTCAATGCCTGCGTGACCTGCACCGATAACGGCAACATCGTAATTGCCTGCAAAATAAGTTGTCATAAAATCAACCCCAGTTAGTTTAATTCGAAATGCGGAATGCGTAATTCGGAATTAGTAAATAATTTTTAATACATTACAGAGTTATGACGTAGGGACACAATCATTTTCCAACACAGAAGTTGTGGAATACTCTATCGATTACTTCGTCACTCGTTTTTTCGCCTGTCAGCTCCAGCAATTCCGAAATAGCGTCCTCAAGTGAAACCGTTACAGCGTCAAACGTCATTCCCATTGATAAAGCGTTTTCGGCCTCTTTAATTGATTTCAGCGCATTACTTACCGCAAGCCTCTGACGTTCATTAGATAAAATTCCCTCGCTCGGATTGAGGTTTGCCATTCCTGCAATTTCTTCAACTGCTTTTACAAGCTCCTCGTGTCCTTCTGCGTTTACAGCCGAAATATATACTATCTTGCTGATATTATCTGAAATATAGCTTATATCGAGTTTTTGTTCAAGGTCAGTCTTGTTGATAATCGCAATTGCGGGAACGTCCTTTGCAGATTCAAGCAACGCCTTGTCCTCATCATCAAGCTCACGGCTGTTGTCAAACACCGCAAGCAGAAGTCCGCATTGTGTAAGGCGTTTTCTTGCTCGGTCAACGCCGATTT
>CAZNUF010000068.1:0-6457 GCA_964576125.1 uncultured Ruminococcus sp.
ACGTCGTTGCCGAGCACCATATCCAGCTTTGCTTCAATAAGCTGACCTGCCTTAACCTCGTCAAGTCCTGCGTGAGCGGCGAGGATTTTCTGTGACATAGTCATACCCATAATTATCACTCCTTAAATCTGTTGATTTATTTTAAATACATTATTACATATAGGATGATAAAAGATTGTAAACTAATTTACAATTTATAAAATTATAATTCCGCATTACGCATTCCGAATTCCGAATTAAAAATCATCCCTCTGTGCCGACAACTCTTTTTCCTCTCCAGCTTCCTCTTATCCACCTTATGAATACAACAACGCCTCTGAAAATTTCGTCAGCCGCCATACCTATCCATACGCCGGCAAGTCCCATTCCCAGCACCACGCCGAGAACGTATGCAATAAGCACGCTCAGTCCCCACATTGAGAAAATTGCAAGCATTGTGGGGAATTTAACATCTCCTGCCGCTTTCATACTGTTTATAATAACGATATTTGTTGTGCGTCCGAATTCAAGGAAAATTGCGATGAACATAACCATTGAACCCTGCTCGGCAAGCAGCTCGCCAACCTTCGGGTCGTCTGAAAACAGCGTAAAGGTAAACGGAGAAGCAAGCCAGTTGATTATCGCTATTGAAATTGAAACAAGCAGTCCGAAACGAAGCGTTTTCAGCACTTTCTTGTACGCAAAGTCGTAATCTCCCGCACCTACGCTGTGACCTACAATAATCTGCGTTGCAATTGCGGCTGAAAAAGCAATCATATAAGTAAACATTGAAAGCATAGTTGCATACATTTTAGTATTTATGGCAACAATACCCATAGTATTTACAAAGGCGGTGATGACAAGCTGAGAAAAGTTGTAGGAGATATTTTCGCCTGCGGTGGGAATACCGAGCCTTAAAAGCTCCTTTAAAATCCTGAAAGGAAACGGTTTCAGGTACTTTATTCCCATTCTTCCCTTGATAACGCTGTAAAAGTAAATAACTGCGGCGATAACGGCAAGAATTCTGCTTATTGAGGTTGAAATTGCAACGCCTGACGCTCCGAGTCCAAGACTGTTCAATGGTCCGTAGAGGAAAAGGAAGTTGCCTATAATATTTGTAATATTCATACCAAAGGCAATCACCATTCCGAAAACAGTCTTGCCGTGACTGCTGAAAATCTGACTGAACGCATTAATAAGCGCCTGAGTAAAAATAGTACCGCCGACTATTTTCATATACATATCGGCGTCGCTCATCATCTCATTAGGCACCTGCATAACCGAAAGCAGAGGATTGCTGAACAGGAACACTACAAGACTGATTATTCCGCTTAAAACAAGGTTAAAGCTCAATGCAACGGTGTAAATGCGGTTCATTTCCTCTTTTTTGCCTGCTCCGAGATACTGGCTCACCATAATTCCCGTTGCGCTCGAAATTACGGTGAATGCAAGCGCAAGGAAACCGATTATCGAGTTTGCATTGCCAATAGCGCCGACGGCAGTTTCGCTGTAGTTTGACAGCATAATTGTGTCTACATAGCCGAGTGCAACGCCGAGAAGCGACTGAAAGAATATCGGCCACGCAAGGCTTAATACGCTCCGCTGAACAACAGGAAGCTTTTTATCATTTTTCATTTTGGAAAGTACCGACATAGTTTTTCCTCCGGAAAACAATTTACAAATAATAATTGTTAATTGTACATTGATAATTGCTAATTAAATTTATCTGTTGACCTGACCTGCTTTGCACTGTATAATGTGTAATATAATACTGAAAGGAATTTGTTTATGAATATATGTGTATTTGGTTCGTCAAGCGACCTGATTGACAAAGAATTTCTCAATTCCGCCGAAAAGCTCGGTTCGGAGCTTGCAAAAAGAGGACACGGCGTTGTGTTCGGAGCAGGAAAATTCGGCGTTATGGGAGCAACAGCACGAGGTGTTTCAGCCGAAAACGGCACTCTTATCGGCGTAAGCCCGAAGTTTTTTACCGAAATGGACGTACTTTTTGACAGCTGTACCGAGCTGATTCTCACCGAAACAATGCGTGAACGCAAGGGCATTATGGAGGACAAATCCGACGCCTTTATTATCTGTGCAGGCGGAATGGGCACCTTTGAGGAGTTTTTCGAGGTTCTCACCCTCAAACAGCTTCGCCGTCACGAAAAGCCTATTATAATATATAATGTAAAAGGCTACTACAATCATATGATTGCGATGATGGACAACGCAGTTAAAAACAAGTTTATGACAGACGACTGCAAACGCCTTTACTCCGTAGCCGATACGCAGGAAGAGGTTTTTGAACAACTCGAAAACTATGTTCCCTTTTCATATAATAAGTATAATTATATTTATGAGGGGGATAAGAGCAATGGCTGACCGCTGTGAAATGTGCGCTCACTATGTTGTTGATGAGGAGTTCGGCGATTATTGCAGTATTGACCTCGACGAGGACGAAATGGAGCGTTTCCTTACCCAAAACGTCACTCAATGCCACTATTTTCAGCTTTACGACGAATATAAAATCGTAAATAAGCAGATTTAAAATTGTGAAATATTATTCAAAAGGCACGATTTTCGTGCCTTTTTTATTTTTATAAGAAATATAAATCGAAATGTTACATTGTAAAACATCATTTTATTACTATTATATCTATCATTTTTATACATTCAAGGGAAAAATTTAATAATATATAGCAGTATTTTTTCTTTTTGTATAAAAAAGAGCAATTTTTAAACAGCAACAATACTTTTTACATTTCTGTAATATATTTAATTATTATGCACAAATCGGATCCACAAAGCTTGTGTAAATATACAAAATTCAAAAAACACGTTATAAAAATATTGATTTTTCGACAAATGTGGTATAAAATTGTTTTATCAAATAGTGAAATTATGGTTGTAATTATGCCAAATTTTATTCGGGAGTGTTCACAATGGGCTTTTTCAACAAGATAGTTGATAATATGGTCAGCGAAAAAGTGCCTCGTAAAAGGCGCAAAAGGCTGATAGTGTTTGTAGCCCTTATTACTCTGCTTTCAATGACTACGGCAACGGTTGCCTGGTTTACGGTAAATACCTTTGCAGGCGTTGATAATCTTGATATTAAAATCAGTATGAGCGCACAGCTGAAGGTAGGAATGGAAAATTACGGTACCGACCTTGCTAAATATACAAAGGTAATCACCAATGAAATGGTAGACAGCTATCTTCAGAAGCATAACACAAGCCTTAAAGATACTGTTCTCGATCCCGTGACAACTTCTGACGGTGTTAAGTTTACTAATCAGAGAGGCAGGGTAAAAAAGGCAAATAAACGCTCCTACCTCGAATTTGAGTGTTACTTTATCGCTACCGAGGATATGTGGGTACACCTCACAACAGAGAGTGCTACTCAGGGCGAGGACACCGGCACAAAGGTTACAACCACTTCAACAGGCGCTAAGGCTGACGTAGTAAATTGTGCACGAGTTGATTTCTCAACCGACAAAAACGGTACGGCAATCTACGAGCCGAACCGTGGTGCTCCGGTTAACGGACAGGTTACATTCGACCTCCCCTCGGGAACAATGCAGTACAGCGATAACACAAGACTTTTCCACGTTGAGCAACTCGTTCCGACAAAGGTGACAATACGTGTTTGGGTTGACGGCGAAGACCCGCAGTGTGATGATGACGTCCAGGATGCACAGCTCGGTATTCAGCTCGGCTTTGTTGGTTGTGATGAAGACAACGTGCCCATCTCCTAATTAGCGGAAAATTGCTAATTAAAAATGCAAACTGAAAATTGATAATTAATAATTGTTAATTGTTAATTGTTAATTGTTAATTGTTAATTCTAAACCGACGGAGTGATTAAATTGTTCGGAAAAAAGAAACCTAAAATTGAACAGCCCATTACTCCGGAGGAGTTGAGCCGTCTTAATGACAAGAAAATGGCAGATGCCCAAATTGAGCATTTCCACGTTAAGAATGACTCTATTGACATTGTCAAGTACAAAAAGCGCAGAAAGATTTTGAGTGTAATCCTTACGGTATGTCTGATTATTCTCCTTATTCTTTTCATTGTATCAATGCTCTTAACCCAGTGGGGCGACCTTATCATCAGCGTTGATTCTCCTGCGGTAAAGAAAGGCATCATCTTAAGCGAGGATCCCGAGTTTAAAACGCAGAGTCCCGCTCTTTCTGCCAAGCAGGCTGACGATGTAACAAACATTACATATTCGTGGCTCCCCGTTGACCTTGACACAAGCAAGAACGGTGAGCACAACGGCGACAATTACGTTGCATATACCTTCTACTGTAAGAATAACGGACAGGAAACTCTCGACTATGACGCAGTGCTTGAAATTACAGGTGTTGCAAAGTCAGCAGATGAAGCCGCAAGAGTTATGGTATATAAAAACGGAGAGCCGACTATTTACGGTAAGGGCAAGTACGATGACCGCAACACAGCCGAAACCGATTGCACAAAGTTCAATACCGACACAGAGGTAATGACAACCGCAACCGAAAACTTCAAGGTCGGCGATATTGACAAGTACACAATCGTTATCTGGATTGAGGGCAACGACCCCGAATGTATCGACGATATACGCAACGGACACATCAGAATGAGAATGCTGTTCAGCGTGCGTGACGACGAAACAACAGCACCCGCAGATTAATTTTGGTATTAAGCGTAGCGTTAGAGTTGCGCTGAATATATAGTACATACTCCCTATGGTGTTTTAGGGACAAAAATTATTTTTAGGAGGAATTTCTCAATGAAAACAAAGTCAACAAGAAAGAGATTATTAGTCTCTTCAGTAGCAATGCTCCTCGTAGCAATGCTCGCACTCGGAACAGCAACATATGCTTGGTTCACAACAAGCACAGATCCATACGCTGATAACTTTAGCGCTAAAACAACTAAGCAGAGTACACTTCTTCTTGCAGATAAAAGCAGATCAGGTTGGACATCTCATCTTATGTATGGCGTAACAGACAAAAAAATGTATCCCGCTTCAGGTAATGGTACAGCTTGGGTAAAAGGTACAGCAAGTGATGCGCTTACAGGTGCTCTTGATACAACTACTTTACAGGCAGTAGCTCCGTCAGCTGCATCAGGAATTACTCCGTCCGATTATGTTTTTATTAATGAGCTTAACCTCATGAATAACGGTACTGCAAATATTAAAGATGTTGCCATTGATTTCTATATGAATACAGATAATAATAACAATACAGCAGAATATGCTCGTGTTGCACTTGTTCCTATTAATGGAACATCTGTTGGTGCTGATGATTTAGTAGCATTGGGCAATAACGTATATTCTACTACTGCTAAGACTTATAAGCCTATTATTAACACTTCAGGTACAGAGGGTACACAGATTAATACAAAAACTACATTCCATGTAGATGTTACAACCGGTGATGAAGTAATGGCACCCGATGAAGTTAGATATTACAAGTTATTCGTATGGTTCGAAGGACAGGATTCTAAATGTACAGATGCTAATTCCGGTCAGAAGATTCCCGGTCTTAGATTTGATGTTTCATCTACAATGGTTGAAGAATAATAAGTAAGTTTATCTTTTTATAATTTCATAAAATTTTTACCCAATGATTGGAGCCCCCTGCAATGAAAAAAACATTAAAAAAAATATTTAATGCTATTATAGATGTTATAGTAATATTTATTATGGTATTGTCAGTATTCATAGTTGTGTTATCATTGACATCAAAATCATCAGGGGTTCCCAACATTTTCGGTATTGCACCCTTAAGCGTTCAGACAGCCTCAATGGAAGATACAATTAATCCCGGAGATCTCATTTTCTGTTCTCTTTCAGAAAATGACGAGAAGTTTCAGGAAGGTGATATTGTAACCTTTCCCATTGAATTAAACGGAGAGCAGGTTTTAAACACTCACCGTATTGTCGAAGTAGTAGAAGATGATAACATTATATACTACAGAACGCAGGGTGACAACAAAGAAACAAATCCCGAGCCGGATAAGGATTTACAAACCTCGTCCACTATTGTGGCAAAATATACAGGCACAAAAATCCCCGGCTTGGGTAACGTATTAAGCTTTATCAGAACTCAGCTTGGTTTTTTCCTTTGCATATTGCTTCCTATGATTCTTTTCTTTATCTATGAGGCTGTAAGAGTTATTATGAATCTTTTAGCTTATAATAAAGAAAAAGCATTTGAAGAGGCGCAGTCTGCTGTTAGTAATTCTGAACTTACCGAAGAACAGAAGCAAAAGGCAATTGAAGAATATCTCGCTTCTCTCGGACAGCAAAGTAACAATGCAGGAAATGAGCCGGAAGTACAAACACCTGCCGACGGCAACAATTCCGACGCTAAAAATTAAGGCTTTAAATTATTTTAAAAAATTATTTGTCCCTATGCACATAGGTGCATCTTTAGTAACGAAAGTATTTCTTTTCCGCCAAGGTGCGGAAAAGAAATATGAAGTTAC
>CAZNUF010000069.1:0-6177 GCA_964576125.1 uncultured Ruminococcus sp.
TGCTGTGCGGGGGCGGGGGGCGGCGGGGGGTACACGGGGGGGGGGGTTGCGGGACGGGGGTGGGGGTGGGGAGGAAGGCGGCCTGGAAAGGATGGCTTTTCAGGGAAATGGAAGTGCTGGCACGAAGGTTGGAAGGAAAATCCATTGCGGCGTTGGGTGGGCGTAGAGGCGCCTTTGGGCCCCTCCCAAGAGAAAACCGAAGCAGCAGTCTGGATATCTGAAAGGCCACTGGAATTGGAGAGGCTCTTCTTTGCCCAGGTGATCGTCCTTCCCCGTTTGAGTCAGCCACCGAGGCACACTTGCGTGTGGCAGCCGTGCATCCCGAACCCATGGGTCCTGTGTGATGCCTGTCCCGTGAGCCATGTACACACACAGAGGGTATCGGGGAGACTCGGAGCAGGTCCCCAGGCTGGTGGCAGGCCAGGAGTGGCGGGGGGAGGGGGGGGTGGGAGGCGGAGGCGGCGAGGCAGGAGGCAGTTCAGTCCAGGATCAGGCGTCTCCTGGCCTTGCGCAGAGGACCCTGAGGGCGTGGGGGGCGCCCCTGGGGACCTGGACAAGGAGATGCGGGGAGACACTGGAGCGGTGCCTCGTGGTCGTCCTCAGAGACGTCACGCAAGGGGGCCAGAAGGTGCAAGTCCAGCTTGGAGTGGTGGTGAGGGGAGCGCCTCTGGGGACTAGGGTGGACAGCGTGGGGCCAGGGCTCTGGGTTGAAGCCCTGTGGGTCCTCATCCTCGTCGTCGTCCACGAGGTCGTCGTCGTCGTCGTCGTCGTCGTCGTCGGAGACATCGCAGACATCGCTGGGGCCGGACACCCAGGCGGCGAGGCCGAGGCCCGCAGCGGGGGATGGGGGGGCGGCAGCCGCGGGGCTCCGAGGCCCAGGGACCCAGCCAGACGCTTCATGCAGGGCAGGCGCCTGGAACTGGGCGGCCGCGTCCTCCACCTCCTGGGCCTCTGCTTGGATGACGACCTCTGGGACAGCCACGCAGAAGAACCCCTCCCCCAGGGCCAGGGCCTCCCCCGGGGCGCTCAGGAAAGCGCCCGGTGGCAGGCCTGGGCCCCAGGCGCCTTCAGCGCCCGAGCCCAGGAGGGCCTCGGGGACCAGCACCAGGAGGCGATCGCCGACAGACACTTGCCGCGCGGCCGTGGGCTCGGGCTCCAGCAGCAGGTCGACGTCGCCCAGGGCCAGGTACAGGGCACAGCCGGCCGCCAGGCCCACCACGGAGGGGAGCGCGGCCGCGGCGGCGCAGGCCGCGGGCTCCGCTTCTTGGTGCAGGCGGGGCGACGCCTCGGACTCGGACTCGGACTCGGACTCGGACTCGGACTCGGACTCGGACTCGGGTCCCGAGGGCTCGCCGGGTCGGCGCCGCTTGGCAGGGCCGGGTCCTCCGGGCTCTGGTCCCCACCGGCCCGCAGGGTCGGCGGCGCTGGGGCTGCGGGGCCGCCTGCCCATCCCTTCGACCAACCGAAGGCGCCTCCGGGGCCTGGCACAGGGCGGCGACAGGCTCGGTCCTGCACGCCCGGACGGGTCTCGGCGGCGACAGGCGAAGCAAGCGGCGAACCGCGAGTCCTCGGAGCTCCGGGGCCGCCCCCTCGGCACTCCTGCCGTCCAGGCTTCTAGGGGCCCTGAAGCCCGCCGCTCGGCCGCACCCGCAGGCGAGGGCCAGACACCTTGCAAGTGAGGCCGGCGCCGCCCCAGGGCTGCAATAAATACCTCCTCGCGCCAGGTCCCGCCTCCTCCGAGGCTCCGCCCAGTAGACCTCGCGGTACCTGAGGTGCCCCAGAGCCCTGGCGCTGGCTCGTCCCGGGGCGGTGGGTGGGGTGGGGCGGGGTGGGGGGCTGATGGGGCGGTTGGAGGAACCTGGACCGGGTGCCAGCTTCCTGGAACTGCAGGGGACGACGACTTTGTGGGGCCTCCTGAGCACCCACCGGACACCACCCTCCCTCCCGACGCCCCCACCGCCAGCCCCACTCCCCACCGCCACCCCCACCCCGCCCCGCAACGCTCCTGCCCCTCTAGGGCTAGGCTCCCAGGGTCGAGGTCGCCGCTCTCTTTCGGGCTTTCTGGGAGTTGACCTCAAGGGCGGAGAGCCTTCTGCCAAGAACCCAATCAAGGGCGGGTCCCAGGGAGATGGCCGGCCCCTCTGCGCCCCGCACCCCGCCCCACCAGCGCGCACCCCCCCACCCCCGGCGCCGCCATCCCGGGGGCCGGCCGCCTCTCTGGCCCTAGGCTGCGAGGCCCTGCCCCCAAAGGGTCCCGGGCTCTGCCCTTTGGGTCCCAAAGAGGGCACGAGTCTGGGATGGCATCCTGAAGCCCCTCTCTGCCCGGGCTGACCATGACGCTCAGACCCTCCCAGCGGCGGCGGCGGCGTGTGCAAGGGGAACGCCCCGGGGAGAATTCAGGGTCTCCAGGGCAGCCGCTGCACGCTCCACTTAGAGACCTCTCAGGCCAGCTCCAAGGTCCCTGTTGTCAGACTCGCAGCAACTGAACCAAGACGTCACCTTCTCGAACTGCACCCGACAGGCAGGTCTCCCTCTCCCAGCCCCCCTTTTGACAGGTGAGGACAACGGCTGGCAGAAGGAGCACCCCTTTCGCCCAGGAGCCCCAAAGTAGCCGAGCTGGGTCTGAAGCGCCAGGCTCCCCCTTGGGAGGATGGAGCGGCAGCACCTCGGATCCCAGCACCAGCTCGGAGGCGCTGCTCGGCGGGCGATGGATCCCGGCCGATGGATCCCCTGGCCGGCCGGCCGGCCGGCCAGCCGGCCAAGGGCTGGCTCTGCGGCTTCCCCAGGGTGAAACGGGGTGGGGGTGGGGGGGGTGGGGGGAACACCCCACGAACCCCCTGCTTTCGCACCCGGTCCTACTCGCACACGGCCCAAGTCAACTCCACGTGCGGGGAAGCCCGAAAGGTGAGAGCGAATCCCCAAGACTCCCAGGCCACACACTGGCAGGACACTCTTGGAGGCACTGCGCAGCCCTCTTTGGGGGAAGGGCTCTGGCTCCCGAGGCAAAGGCAAATGAAGCCAACACAGACACAGGGCCCCGAGGTCAACCTAAAGGCTGCCACGCAGCACAGGAGACCGTACACACACACAGGAGACCGTCGCCCCAACGAGACGCCCGCCTACCTATGACCCCACCAGCGACCAGCGGGTGAGGTCCAAACGCACCAACGGCTCCCCCCGCCCCAGAGGACGACAAACAAACGACCCAATCAAGACCCAGGCAGACGTTCTGAAGACACTTCTTTGGCCCACAACGAAGACGTGCAGACGCCTACCGGGCAACGGGCACCGGGCACCGGAAAGGCTGCTCAACAGCGCTCGTCCTTAGGGAAACGCAAGTCCAAGCGACGGTCACCTATCCCCTCACACCTGGCACGAGGGCTAGCCGGCCTCCAAAGGTCCACCAGGAAGCACCCTCCTAAAAGGGGGCTGGGATTCCAGACCACCCTCTCACACGCTTGCTGGAAAGGTCCACCGGAGCAGCCACGAGGCCCAACAGCATGCGGCTTCCTCAAGGCACCAGACACAGCGACACCTTAGGATCCAGCCATCCCACTCCTGGGTAGCACTCCCCTGGGGCGCGGTGGACGAGGGGCTCAAAGCTACCCATCAGAAAAGAGACCTTCAGCCGATGTGCGTGGCACCACGAGGTGACGGAGCCAAAACACAGAAGCAACCCTAGTGCCCATCTACAGACGAACAGATAAAGAGGACGTGGGATACACACACACACACACACACACGCACGCACGCACGCACGCACACGTTCGCGCACGCGCACACGCACACACAGAGCCGGTGGCGTGAGCTGGTGCGCCGGTGACCTTGTGGTGCCACTGTATGACGACAGCGGCGAACTGGTTAACCTTCAGTTAATCAGTGCTGACGGCCATAAGCGCACCCTGAAAGGCGGACAGGTCAGGGGCACCTGTCACACCCTTGAAGGACAGAATCAGGCCGGAAAACGTCTGTGGATAGCGGAGGGATACGCGACCGCACTTACCGTACATCACCTGACCGGTGAAACGGTGATGGTGGCGCTTTCTTCCGTGAACCTCCTTTCTCTGGCCAGCCTTGCCCGGCAGAAGCATCCGGCCTGTCAGATTGTCCTTGCTGCTGACCGTGACCTCAGCGGTGACGGCCAGAAAAAAGCCGCCGCAGCCGCAGATGCGTGTGAAGGTGTTGTTGCCCTGCCGCCGGTCTTCGGTGACTGGAATGATGCCTTCACGCAGTACGGCGGGGAGGCCACCCGTAAGGCCATTTACGATGCCATCCGGCCACCGGCTGAAAGCCCGTTCGACACCATGAGCGAAGCGGAGTTTTCCGCCATGAGTACCAGCGAAAAGGCCATGCGTATCTATGAGCATTACGGCGAGGCGCTCGCGGTCGATGCCAACGGCCAGCTTCTGTCCCGTTATGAAAATGGTGTCTGGAAGGTGCTGCCACCACAGGACTTTGCCCGGGATGTGGCCGGGCTGTTTCAGCGTCTGCGCGCGCCGTTCTCCTCCGGGAAGGTGGCCTCCGTGGTGGACACCCTGAAGCTGATTATTCCGCAGCAGGAAGCCCCCTCCCGCCGCCTGATTGGCTTTCGTAACGGCGTGCTCGACACGCAGAACGGCACGTTCCACCCGCACAGTCCGTCACACTGGATGCGCACCCTGTGCGATGTGGATTTCACCCCGCCGGTGGAAGGGGAAACGCTGGAAACCCACGCCCCCGCGTTCTGGCGCTGGCTTGACCGTGCCGCCGGTGGTCGTGCGGAAAAACGCGACGTGATTCTGGCCGCACTGTTTATGGTGCTGGCAAACCGCTACGACTGGCAGCTCTTTCTGGAGGTGACCGGTCCCGGCGGCAGCGGCAAAAGTATCATGGCCGAAATAGCCACCCTGCTGGCCGGGGAGGATAACGCCACGTCGGCCACCATCGAGACGCTGGAATCCCCGCGTGAACGTGCCGCGTTAACTGGCTTCTCACTGATACGCCTGCCGGACCAGGAAAAATGGAGCGGCGACGGTGCCGGACTCAAGGCCATCACCGGCGGCGATGCGGTGTCCGTTGACCCGAAATACCGGGATGCATACTCCACGCATATCCCGGCGGTAATTCTGGCCGTGAACAATAACCCGATGCGCTTCACCGACCGCAGCGGCGGCGTGTCACGCCGGCGGGTGATTATTCACTTCCCGGAACAGATAGCCCCGCAGGAGCGCGACCCGCAGCTTAAGGACAAAATCACCCACGAGCTGGCGGTCATCGTGCGTCACCTGATGCAGAAGTTCAGCGACCCGATGGCAGCGCGCGCACTGCTCCAGTCGCAGCAGAACTCCGACGAGGCGCTCAGCATCAAGCGTGATGCTGACCCGACGTTTGATTTTTGCGGCTATCTGGAAATGCTTCCGCAGACCAGCGGGATGTTTATGGGGAATGCCAGCATCATCCCGCGTAATTACCGTAAATATCTCTATCACGCGTATCTGGCCTATATGGAGGCTAACGGCTACAGGAACGTGCTCAGCCTGAAAATGTTCGGGCTGGGGCTGCCCATGATGCTGAAAGAGTACGGCCTGAATTATGAGAAGCGGCACACAAAGCAGGGGATACAAACCAATTTGTCGCTGAAAGAGGAAAGCTACGGCGACTGGCTGCCGAAGTGCGACGAACCCGCAGCAACATAACCTCACTCAGACCGGCAACAGCCGGTCTTTTCCTTTCTGGCCATTGCCACAAGGTGAACAATCCACTGTTCACCCTTCACCGTATATTCACCCTGTATCACCATGAAATTATTGATAAAAAACCAGAGGTGAACAGTGTGAACAATAAAACCTGAAAAAACTTTTTATCATCCTGCGCATCGCCTGAGCGGGTAGATCCAGAACGAGCAAAAATCACAAAGGTGAAGAGTCGACTGTTCACTCTTCACCAACTCATCACCACCTAACCATATGATATAAAATGAGAAATAATCGAGGTGAACAGTGTGAACAGTTAAGTGCAAAAAAACTTTTTCTTACTCAGAATCAGGTTCAAAAAATGAACGCTATCGCCGATGTGTATAGGGATGTGTATAGTTTTATTTGTCGAATTTAAATTTTTAATATAAATCAGCGTGTTGAGTTGGATTGTTGGTTCCTATTATCGCACCATTAAAATCAAAGAGTTACCCCATATTTAAAT
>CAZNUF010000069.1:6187-6421 GCA_964576125.1 uncultured Ruminococcus sp.
ACTTTTTTTTCTATGCTTATTGTTTAAAAAAAAGACCACATGAAAAAGGTGACACATTTCTAAAGAGGGATCGTATTACTATGACATTTCATAATTGGTACACGTTTAGGTACACAACTGAAAGTTGAATGCGAAAAAGTCCTTTATATTTAATGCATTGAGAAATTTATTCAGTCTCCGCAAGCCAATCATGATTGGACGGTATAAGGACAACACCAATAAAAACAGGAAGTT
>CAZNUF010000070.1:0-6381 GCA_964576125.1 uncultured Ruminococcus sp.
ACTGGGGAATCAGAGTTTTGCAGACTCGTGCCTTACCGCTTGGCTATGTCGCCGTGTCTTATCAGTCAACGAAAGTTATTATATCACATACTATTGTATTTGTCAATAGTATTTATCAGTTTTATCATTTAAACTTAAATTTATAATATACAAAGCTTTATATTAAAATTTTTCGTCTCTTTTATCTGCCTGTCGGCTTTTCTACGCTCCTTATTTTTTAATCTGTCAGAAAAAGTCAATGATTTTTTATTGTTGTGATGCTCTCTGCAAGCGTCACAGTTACCGTGTCTTTCGCATTTTGACCTTTTGCACGGACAATTTATATTATTCATTTCTATACTCCAAAAACTAAAATCTTTTGTGGAGTACGATTATAGCATTTGGGATATATGCTGTCAATCGGAAAACAAAAACGGCTGCCCGTAACGGACAGCCGTGATTTTTTCGGATAAGTGAATTACTTTAATTCTACTTCTGCGCCAGCCTCTTCGAGCTTTGCCTTCATAGCTTCAGCGTCGTCCTTAGAAACAGCTTCCTTAACTGTCTTGGGAGCGCCGTCTACGAGAGCCTTAGCTTCCTTAAGACCAAGACCTGTGAGCTCACGAACAACCTTGATAACAGCAATCTTGTTGCCGCCTGCACCCTTAAGGATAACGTCAAACTCTGTCTGCTCTGCAGCAGCTGCGCCGCCGTCAGCAGCAGGACCTGCAACTGCAACTGCAGCAGCAGCGGATACGCCAAATTCATCCTCTACAGCATGAACGAGCTCTGAAAGCTCAAGAACTGTGAGGCCTTTTAATTCTTCAATAATAGCAGTAATTTTTTCTGATGCCATTTTAATTTACCTCCGATATAAATGTAGTTAATTTTAATTTAAATTGCAGATTATTCTGCTGCAGGAGCTTCCTCTGCGGGAGCCTCTGTTTCTGCAGGAGCTGCTTCAGCTTCAGCTGCGCAAGCTTCTACACCACCCTTGTCAACAATAGCCTGTACGGCACGTGCAAAGGATGCGATAGGTGCCTGGAATGCACCGAGTACGTTTGCAAGAAGAACTTCTCTTGTCGGGAGCTTTGAAAGAGCTGTGATTGTATCCATATCAATAACAGCACCGTCAAGATAAGCCGACTTAACCTTGAAGTTGTCGTGATCCTTTGCGTAGTTGCAAAGAATTCTTGCTGCGGCAGCGTATTCGCTGTCACTTGTTGCGATAGCTGTTGTACCCTCAAGAACGGACTTTAAATCCTCAAGACCAACCTCGTCACAAGCACGTGAAAGAAGTGTGTTCTTTACAACTGTGTACTGTACGTTGTTCTCACGAAGCTCTTTTCTGAGCTTTGTGTCATCTTCAGTGTTGATACCCTCATAAGATACAACAACACCTGTTACAGAGTTTTTAAGTCTTTCGGAAAGCTCTGCAACGATTGCTTTCTTCTGCTCTAAAACACTTTGACTTGGCAATTATTTCACCTCCGAAAAAAGTATCACGCAGTTCATAAAAGTCGAGTGCCTCGACACGCAAAGTTGGGTAGACAGTCATATATTATCAAATTTTCTTTGCCTAACCAAATACGAGCCGTTTCCTATAAAGTAAAAAAGAAGCCGCCCGAGGCCTCGGACGGCTGCAAAAATACAATAAGTAATTTGCATCTTCCTCGGCAGGTGGGAAATCCCTTTATGCTAAAAGCACCTGCTGTCTTTAGAACAGCGAATTTATATTCACACTATTGTGTAAATATTCAATTAATTTGTAATTAAACTCCAAACTTTGTGGGGTTAAGTCTTACGCTCGGTCCCATTGTTGAAGTAACGGCAACTGAACGAATGTACTGACCCTTTGCAGCAGCAGGCTTAGCCTTAACGATAGCTTCCATAAGAGTATCGAGGTTCTCGTTAAGCTTCTGTGTGCCAAAGCTTACCTTGCCGATGGGGCAGTGAATGATGTTTGTTTTGTCAAGACGGTATTCAATCTTACCTGCCTTTGCTTCCTTAACAGCCTTTGCGATGTCAGGAGTAACAGTACCTGCCTTGGGGTTAGGCATAAGACCTCTCGGTCCGAGGATTCTACCAAGACGACCTACAAGACCCATGCAGTCGGGTGTTGTAATAAGAACGTCGAAGTCCATCCAGTTTTCCTGCTGAATCTTCTGAGTCATATCCTCTGCGCCTACATAGTCAGCGCCTGCTTCCTTTGCAAGATCCTCGTTAGCGCCCTTACAGATTGCAAGAACTCTTACGTTTTTACCTGTACCGTTAGGAAGAACAACCGCACCTCTTACCTGCTGGTCAGCGTGACGGCTGTCAACGCCGAGCTTTACGTGAAGCTCAACGGTTTCGTCAAACTTAGCTGTTGCAGTTTTGATAACTGTGTCAAGAGCTTCGCCTGAATCATATAATTTAGTTCTGTCAACGAGCTTTGCAGCGTCAACATATTTCTTACCGTGTTTCATCAGTCTTCCTCCATTGTTAGGTGGTCAATCGGAAAATTCCTCCCACCCGGATAAATTAGTCAACTACTGTAATACCCATGCTTCTTGCTGTGCCGGCAATCATGCTGATTGCTGCGTCAAGCGAGCCTGCATTGAGATCGGGCATTTTCTGCTCTGCGATTTTTGTAATCTGCTCTTTGGTAATCTGAGCAACCTTTGTCTTATTCGGTACACCTGAACCGCTTTCGATACCGCAAGCCTTCTTAAGAAGAACAGCAGCAGGCGGAGTCTTTGTAACGAATGTGAACGAACGGTCAGCATATACTGTAATTACAACAGGAATGATAAGACCGATGTCATTCTTTGTACGCTCATTAAAATCCTTTGTGAACGCAACAATGTTTACGCCGTGCTGACCGAGTGCCGGACCAACAGGCGGTGCCGGAGTAGCTTTTCCGGCGGGAATCTGTAGTTTAATTAAGCCTACAACCTTCTGAGCCATTGTGTTTGCACCTCCAAAATTCGTGGTAAATTGCGGGACGCCACTGTGTAGGGTTCCTCCCACAGGGAACGAAACGTTCCCAATAAAAAGCCATTTGGCTGATTATTGTTGAATTAATCTTCTATCGGTTCAGCCTGAGCAAGCTCGAGCTCAACCGGAGTTTCACGTCCGAACATTGATACTGTAACACGGACGTAGTCTTTGTCGGCGTCAATTTCTTCTACAACACCGACGAAGTCCTCAAGCGGACCGTCAATAATACGTACCGAGTCGCCCACAGAATAAGAAACCTTAACACTTCTTGTTTCAACGCCCATTCTGTAAACTTCTGCATCGGTAAGAGGAACGGGCTTTGATCCAGGACCGACAAATCCCGTACATCCACGGATATTGCGGACAACATACCAGGTTTCATCGGTATAAACCATTTTTACAAAAACATATCCCGGATAAATCTTGCTTTCAACTTCTTTGGTCTTGTCGCCGACTGTTTCTGTAACAATCTCGGTAGGAACCTTGACGTCAATAATCATATCCTGAAGATTTCTGTTTTCCGCTGTAGTCATCAAATCAGCGGCAACCTTGTTTTCGTAACCCGAATAGGTATGCACAACATACCATTTTGCTTCTGTTTCCGGCATTATAACTTTCTTCCTTTCGTAAGCTGAAGTAATAACGCTCGATTAAGCAGCAGTATTCATAACCAAGCCGAGCAATGCATACAAGCCTCTGTCGAGAGCGAATATGAAAAGTCCCATAACAACGATTACGGCAATAACAATACCGAAATTCTTTGTGGTAGTTTTCGCAGACGGCCAGGTTATTTTCTTAAGCTCACCCTTACATGCGCCGAGGTACTTAATAAGCCTTTTGAATACATTAGGCTTCTTGCTTTTTTTAGCAGGCTTTTTAACGTCTGCTTTTTTTGCGTCAAGCTTTTTGTCAGCCATGATGTACCTCCATTATTTAGTTTCTTTGTGAAGAGTGTGTTTCTTACAGAAACGGCAATACTTGTTCATTTCAAGTCTGTCGGGACTGTTCTTCTTGTTCTTCATTGTGTTGTAGTTACGCTGTTTGCACTCTGTGCAGGCCAATGTGATTTTAACTCTCATAACGGCACCTCCCGGTTATTTCGGAATATTTTAGCCTCCCTCAATAGGGCACAAAAAAATAAGCCCCTTTCAGAGGTACAACTATTTTAACATATATATTTTATCAAGTCAATACCTATTTTTAAATTTAATATTCTTTTTTCTTCAAGGATTTATATTTATTAATTAATTAATTTTTGTAAGCACATTACCAAATAAAATATTGAATACTATTTTATCATCAACTGGATATATTTCGAAATTATCTGCTTTATAAATCAGTTCTGTAAATAATTGTATTTCACTTTGACCTTGAACAGTAATATCAAATCCGCTAATACAAATTGATAGTGAACCCATCTGAATAGGATCATCCTTTATTGAAATTTCGCAATCCACAAATAATTCTTTTGCTTTTTTCATTGCGAGTTGTACCTCTGCATAACGGATGGGATTTTGAATGAATACTTTTTCTTTCTCAAGATATTTTGTAAACTCGTCCATTAATGTCAGAAATTCCTCATCACTCATCATTTCTTCCAATTCATTATTCATTAGTATTTTGCCCTCCTTTTAATAAAATTGGGAGATGTATATTACACCTCCCAAAAAAACAACAACAAACAAACCCACCACCACATGGGAATATTTGCATCTTAATTTTAACAAATATAAATTGTAAAGTCAATACTATTTATTAATTTTTTACTTCTGCACACCCAACTTGCGGAAACGGTTGTAACGTGCGCTTGTTAATTCTTCGTCGGTCATTGCAAGATTCTTTTCAAATGTGCGGCTGACGAGAAGTTTAAGACTTTCAAACATAGCCTTGTCGTCTGCCTTTGGCTGGCGGATAATACGCTCGATGACGCCGAGGTCAAACAAATCCTGTGCCGTCATCTTAAGAGCCTCTGCCGCCTGCGGTGCTTTTGTGCTGTCTTTCCAGAGAATTGACGCACAGCCCTCGGGAGAAATTACCGAATAAACGGAATTTTCGAGCATCCACACCTCGTCTGCAACTGCAAGCGCAAGCGCACCGCCGCTGCCGCCCTCACCGATTAAAATGGTGAGAATCGGAGTTTTAAGAGCCATCATTTCCATAAGATTTTCGGCAATAGCCTGTCCCTGACCACGTTCCTCTGCGCCGATTCCGCAGAATGCGCCGCTTGTGTCAACAAGACAAAGCACAGGACGTCGGAACTTTTCTGCCTGCTTCATAAGTCTTAAAGCCTTGCGGTATCCCTCGGGATGAGCCTGTCCGAAGTTGCGCTCCATACGCTCCTTGGTGTTTCTGCCTTTTTCAAGTCCGATTACCGTAACCGGCATATCGTAGAGCATTGCAAGTCCCGAAACAACAGCCTTGTCGTCGGCAAATCTGCGGTCGCCGTGAAGCTCAATAAAGCTGTCGCCGAACATATTGGCGATGTAATCTACAGCAGTAAGCTTGCCGGAATCTCTCGCCGCCATAACCTTTTCATATGCTGTCATTACTCTGCCTCCTCAACACCGTATCCGTGTATTTTAAGTAGTTTTACTACCGTATCTTTCAGATTGTTTCTGCTTACAACTGCGTCAACAAAGCCTTTCTGAAGAACAAACTCCGAGGTTTGGAAGTCCTTGGGGAGCTTCTGACGTATTGTCTGTTCAATAACTCTCGGTCCTGCAAATGCAACGAGCGTGTCGGGCTCTGCGAGAATTATGTCACCCTCCATTGCAAAGGAAGCCGTAACGCCGCCTGTTGTCGGATCGGTGAGAATTGTGATATAGAGAAGTCCTGCGTCGCTGTGGCGTTTTACCGCACCCGAGGTTTTAGCCATCTGCATAAGGGACAGAATTCCCTCCTGCATTCTTGCGCCTCCAGAAACGGTGCACACAACAATCGGCAGATTATTATCAGTTGCATATTCAAAAGCACGGGTAACTTTTTCGCCTGTAACCGTTCCCATACTGCCCATCATAAAATCAGGGTCCATTGCGCAGAGAACAGCGTCAATTCCGCCGATTTTACATTCGCCGCAGATTACGGACTCCTTGCTTCCTTTCGCTCTTGCTTTTTCAAGCTTTGCATCATAGCCCGGAAAATTAAGAATATTCTTACTCTCCATATCTGCGTCGTGCTCAGAAAAGCTGTCGCCGTCAGCAAACATTGCAATTCTCTGCTTTGCATTCATTCTGAAATGGTGATCGCACTTTGTGCAGACGTGCAAATTCTCCTCCATATCGGTGGTGAGTAGCATTGTGTTGCACTTGGGGCATTTTACCCACATTTCATCGGGAACAAACGGTACATTCTGCTGTTCATCGGGAAGCGACTCAAGCTCATTTTTCGGTTTTCTGAAAGAAAATAAATCCATAATAACTC
>CAZNUF010000071.1:0-6365 GCA_964576125.1 uncultured Ruminococcus sp.
TATCAATTTAAAATTCGGGTAACCGTTTTTTCAAAACAATCCGACTTTTCCACTCAATTTGCGAGCCGAGGCACTCGGCTAAATTATCGTTTATCTAAAGACATAACCAAATAGTTATAAATCACCCGTTTTCACCGTTAGCATATGATAGTAGCGGTAAATGAAAGGGGGATTTTAGGTACAACAATCATCAGATGAACAGACACCATAACTTAAGCTGCTCCTGTGCAAAGTCTATGACCGACTTCGGTCCAGAGCCGTTTGTTGTAAATATCGAGAATGCAGCCTACAATAACACAAATTTCAGAACAGCTTTATGGACAGGAGAAAATTTACAGCTTACTTTAATGAGTATTCCGAAAAACGGTGAAATCGGAGTTGAATCCCATAACTGCACCGACCAGTTTCTTCGTGTGGAATCAGAAAAGGGAAGAACACCGTAAAAACAAGCTTGTTAAGATGAGGCAAAAAGCTTTCCTCAAGAATATTAAGTTTTCGTATTGTAAAGCCTATGAAAAGCATAATAAACATAGGCAGGACTGCATTTAACGCTATGTAGAAATTTCCCATATTATTGTACCCTTGTTCACACAGAAAAGTGTATTGCGTACTGTAAGAATATCACAAAATAAATCATTTTTCAACAAAACACGCAATCAGCCGAAAATGTTTATCAATAAAAGTTGAAAACATTTCTGCATTGTGTTAAAATAATTGCATTAACCTTGAAAGGGTGTTTATGTTGAAAAGATGCGATTATTGCGCCAAGGAAATTACCTACTTTGAGCAGTACTGCTGTGATGAGTGCCACGCAAAAACAAATAAGTTTTACGAAATGAGCGAAAAATTTGAAAAGCTGTTTTCAATTGTTAATATGATTTGCGTTTTCGGAATACCTGTCGGAGTGTTCCTGTTCCCGTTTGCAAAGGTTCCCGGAACTATAATAGCCTCAATAAGCTGTTTTATACTCGGAATCCTGCTTATTTTTCTTCCGTTTCCGACCGATGGTATGATTTCAAAATTCAAGCTGAAAAAGGCTGTAAAGATTACACGAATAATCGGTATCGGCGTTATCGCACTCGGACTTCTGATTTGCGGATTCTTAATTTTCTTTCTCTTAACTGAATAATTGAGCTTAAAGCGTCAACACTACTATCAGCATTATTAAAGGAGGACTTTGAATGCTTGACAGAATAGCGTTGACGCTTCTTATAATCGGCGGACTTAACTGGGGCTGCGTCGGTATCTTCCGATTTGACATTGTCGCATGGCTTTTCGGCGGACAAGTGGGAATCGTCAGCAGAATCATCTATATTCTTGTCGGTCTTGCGGCAATATGGTGTATTTCACTGCTTTTCAGAGATTCAAGAAACACCGTAATGGAAGATTCGGCTTCAATAAGGGATTAGTTCAGATATAATAAAAGGGTTGGTTCATATGACCAACCCTTAAATTTTATATTTATTAAAGTGTTTCAACAATTGCCTTTGTATCTCTTGCAATTACCATTTCTTCATCGGTTGCAATAAGCTCAACTCTGATTTTTGAGTCGGGAGCCGACAAAGTACCTGTAACGCCTCTCATAGCCTTTGCATTGAACTCCTTGTCCAGCTTAACGCCGAGACAAGTAAGATAGTCGCAAACCTTTTCACGAAGCTGCGGTTGATTTTCGCCGAGACCTGCGGTGAATACAATGCCGTCACAGCCGCCGAGTGCAACATAGTAGCTGCCGATGTACTGTGCGATCTGATAGTAGAGCATTTCGTGGGCAAGATGTGCTCTGAGGTTTCCGTCAGCCTCTGCCGCAGAAACGTCACGGTCATCTGATGAAACGCCCGAAACACCGAGAAGTCCTGATTCCTTGTTGAGAATTTTTGAAAGCTCATCGGGTGTAAGGTGTTCCTTTTCGGCAATGAATGTAACAACCGACGGGTCAAGCGAGCCTGAACGTGTGCCCATCATAAAGCCGCCGAGGGGAGTAAGTCCCATTGTTGTGTCGATTACCTTGCCGTTCTTTACAGCCGTAATTGAAGAGCCGTTTCCGATATGGCAGGTAATAAGCTTAAGCTCTTCTTTCTTTCTGCCCATAAGGTCAGCCATTTTATCTGTTACATAGCGGTGCGAAGTGCCGTGAAAGCCGTACTTGCGAACGCCGAATTTTTCATAATACTTATATGGGATTGCATACATAAATGCTTTTTCGGGCATAGTCTGGTGGAATGCAGTGTCAAAAACAGCAACCTGCGGAACCTTTGCACCGAAAACCTTTGTGCACGCCTCAATACCCTGAATGTGTGCGGGGTTATGGAGAGGAGCAAGGGGAGCAAGCTCCTTGATTTTATTGATTACGTCGTTGTTTACAAGAACAGATTTGTCAAAGTATGAACCGCCCTGTACAACTCTGTGACCGATTGCCGTAACCTCTGACAAGCTCTTGATTGCGCCGTATTCAGTGTCAATAAGCGCATTCTTAACAGCCTCAAAAGCCTGTGTGTGATTGAGCATCTGTGTTTTGCGCTCGATTTTTTTGCCGTCGGGTGTTTTAAATCCGATGAATGCGCCGTCAGTGCCGATTCTTTCGCAGTTACCCTTTGCAAGCACTTTTTCGTCAGTCATATCAATAAGCTGATATTTCAGTGAAGAACTGCCTGCATTAATTACTAAAATTTTCATTTATGTTCATCCCTTCTTTTGTTGATTAGATTTAAGAAATGATATATAATATAAAATACATTATATATAATACTCCAATATTTTTATGTTTTCAAGTGTTTTTCTACATATTTTGGCGAATTTTACGAGGTGAAACTATGGCTGTAGCCGTTATAAGTGAATTTAATCCGTTTCACAACGGTCACAAGTATTTGATTGAAACAGCAAAGAGGCTTACAAATGAACCTGTTATTGCAATTATGAGCGGCAGCTTTACGCAAAGGGGAGAGGTGTCTGTAACCGATAAGTTTTCAAGGGCGAAAACGGCTCTTGAAAACGGCGTTGACCTTGTTCTGGAGCTTCCTGCTGTTTATGCAGTTGCAAATGCACAGCGTTTTGCCTTTTGCGGAGTGCAGATTGCAAAATCGTTTGACTGCGTAAATTGCCTTGCTTTCGGCTGTGAAAGCGGAAATGTTGACAGCCTTAAAAAAGCTTTGGATGCAGTTGAAAATCCTGCGGTAAATGAACTTATTTCAGCAAAAATGAGCAGCGGCGATTACTACCCGAGAGCGTTGCAGTCAGCAGTAAGCGAGGTTTTCGGCGAAGAAACAGCAGAAGTTTTGTCCTCACCTAACAATATTCTTGCGGTAGAATATCTCAAAAATCTTGCAGATAACAATATTCAGCCGCTTGCAGTCAAACGAATCGGAGCTGACCACGACAGCGAAAAGACCGGCGGCGAGTTTGCTTCGGCTTCGCTTGTGCGCAGTATTCTCCGCAGAAATGAAAATGCCGAAAAGTACGTACCGTCAGTTGCGCAAAAAATAACCTTCCCCGAAAATCTTGAACGCATAATGCTTTATAAGTTCAGAATGATGACTGCGGAAGATTTCAGCTTATTGCCTGATGTAAACGAAGGACTGGAAAACAGAATTGCAGACGCTGTGAAAAATTATAATTCTGTTGAAGAAATAATCACCGCTGTAAAAACAAAACGCTACACGCACGCAAGACTGCGCAGAATTATGACCTGTGCTTTGCTTGATATTACCGAAAGCCTACAGCGTACACCGATAGAGTACGTGCGTGTTCTCGGTTTTACCAAGACAGGTGCGTCTCTTCTTAAAAGATGTAGCATTGAGGTTGTCACATCTGTTGCAAAGGCGCTGAAATCAGAGTCCGATATAGTAAAGCTACTTGAAAAAGACGTTCTTGCAACCGATATAGCCGCTTTGGCTTATAATGATGTCGGCAGATGCGGAAGTGACTATGTAGAGCAAATTGTTAAAATATAATTATATGTTGCGAAATGCTGTGAAAAACAATTCAGCAGTATGACATTTGTACATAAATGTCTAAATTGTTTACATAAAATTACATTTTACCCCTTGTATATTTGGTAAAAATATATTATACTATAGATGGATAATTATACTGATGTACATAAACGGCAATTTTTATTGTGAATTTATTTTGAATCAGTAAAACTTAAGTATGAAAAGAGGTATATTATGGCTTTTAAATTAAACGACGAAAGACCCCCTCTCGAACAGTTCCTGCAGGGTGAATCTGCCCACGCATATGAGTTTTTAGGTTCTCATTTTGTGAACTGGGACAACAGAGACGGTGTTGTTTTTAGAGTATGGGCGCCGAATGCCCTTTCGGTGTCCGTTGTGGGTGATTTCAACAACTGGGACAAAAACGCAAACTATATGTACAAAATCTCTGATTCAGGCGTATGGGAGCTGTTCATTGATGGCGTACAGGAATATGCATGCTACAAATACTGCGTCGAAACTCCTTGGGCGGAACGCAGATTAAAAACCGACCCTTACGCTTTCCATTGTGAAGTACGTCCCGACAACGCTTCAAAGGTGTATAAAATTGACGGCTACGATTGGAACGATGGGGAGTGGTTCAACTATAAAAAGGAGCATCCCCACAAAACACAGCCTATCAATGTTTATGAGATAAACGCAGGCTCATGGCGTAAAAACGAGGACGGTACTTTTTACACCTACCGTCAGCTTGCCGATGAGCTTATTCCCTATGTAAAGAATATGGGATATACTCATATTGAGTTTATGCCCATTACCGAGTTCCCATTTGACGGAAGCTGGGGCTATCAGGTAACAGGCTACTATGCCGCAACTTCACGTTACGGTGAGCCTAAGGACTTGATGTATTTTGTTGATAAATGTCATCAGGAGGGTATCGGCGTAATCCTTGACTGGGTACCTGCACACTTCCCGAAAGACGGTCACGGACTTGCTCGTTTTGACGGTACAGGCTGTTATGAATACGAGGATTACCGTATCGGCGAGCACAAGGAGTGGGGAACATACATATTCAATTACAGCAGATTTGAAGTAACAAGCTTCCTTATTTCTTCGGCAATGTTCTGGCTTGATATGTACCACGTTGACGGTATTCGTGTTGACGCCGTTGCGTCAATGCTCTATCTTGACTACAACCGTAAAGACGGCGAGTGGATTGCAAACTGCTACGGCGGACGTGAAAACCTTGTTGCCGTTGACTTCCTGCAGAAGCTTAATTCTACAGTTCATATGTTCCATCCCGAGGCTATGATGATTGCAGAGGAAAGTACTGCTTGGCCTAACGTAACACGTTATCCGATTCAGGATATGGGACTCGGATTTGACTACAAGTGGAATATGGGTTGGATGAACGATATGCTTTCCTACATTTCGCTTGACCCGCTGTGGAGAAATTATCACCACGACACTCTTACCTTTAGTATGGTTTACGCTTTCTCCGAGAACTTTATGCTCCCGATTTCACACGATGAGGTCGTTTACGGCAAAGGCTCTCTTATCAATAAAATGCCCGGCGGATACGACCAGAAGTTTGCAGGAGTAAGAGGCTTTGTTACATATATGATGGCTCATCCCGGCAAAAAGCTTATTTTTATGGGCAGTGAAATCGGTCAGTTTGATGAGTGGAACGCTGAACAACAGCTCCAATGGAATTTGCTTGACTACGAAAAGCACCGTCAACTCAACCACTTCTTTGCAGAGGCTAACAAGTTCTACCGTGACGTTCCTGCAATGCACGAAAACGACTACGACTGGAACGGCTTCCAGTGGATTGCACTTGATGATTATAAGCAAAGCGTAATTGCTTTCCGCAGAATTGCAAACGACGGAAGTGAAATAATCTGTATTTGTAACTTCCAGCCCGTTACTCGTGAAAAATACAGAATAGGCGTTCCCGTTTACGGTATTTACGAGGAAGTTTTCAACTCCGAAAGTGAGGAATTCGGTGGCTGCGGAATCGCAAATAACGGAGAAATCAAAGCAAAAACTGTTAAAGACCACGGTCTTGATTACTCAATCGTGCTCACGCTTCCGCCTCTCGGCGTAACATATTACAAGCTTAAAAAGGAGCTTCCCGTACCGGTAAGAAAGAAGTCAACTTCAAAAATGACTGCTAAAAAGGAAGCTGCCGCAAAGAAAGCAAAGGAAGAAAAGTCTGCTGCAAAAAAGTCCGAGGATAAAAAGGCAAAAGAAAAGAAAGCCGAAGAAAAGCCAAAGACTGAAGTGGCAGAAAAAACAGATACAACCGCAGAAGCAAAAGCAGAATAAAGCATAAATAAAATGAGCTGTTTCAGAACATCCTGTTTTGAAACAGCTTTTTGTTTTATATTTTGTAAATCTACGTTGGAATTATAGCAACTTTTACGTAGGGACACG
>CAZNUF010000072.1:0-6312 GCA_964576125.1 uncultured Ruminococcus sp.
CCAGTTGGGGGAGCCACGAAGGTTCGTAGAGCAATCTACGGACCTTTTTCCATATTTTGCCCAGAATGGGCAGTAACTCGGTGGTGAAAGTCCAATACAGGCTTGACAGTGGGCAAGTGCGTCCATCTGGACTATAGTCAATAAAGTGGACAGAAAAAACAGGAAAATTAAATAAAAAAATAATGTTCAGCCTGATTAGGAGATAAGCCGTTGTTATGAGAATGAGATCTTACAGAGTTGTAAAAACCAGCGATGAATTTACCGAGCGTGAGCCGGAGGTTCTTCGTATTATGATAACGGGCGTTTCCAATGCGGCTATAGCACGCAAGCTTAATATTTCGGAGAGCACCGTAAAAAACCATATACATAATATGCTGGAAAAAACAGGCTGTGAGAGTCGAACGGAGCTTGCAATTGAAGCACGTGTAAGCGGAATTGTTGTAAACATTGAATAAAAATAAATATAGCATATTGTTTGAGTATCTGAATTTTCAGGTACTCTTTTTTTGTTTTATTTTACAAAAAATTGCTCAAAATAGATCTTTCGGTTCATGCTAAAACCAAAAAAAATCCATATAAGGGTATATGTAATAGTGTATTATCACTGTTAGTTTCCCAAGGAGAGGAGGAAAAATAATTGAAAAGAATTGCTGTCAGCATACGAAACCGTGTTTTTTCTGAAAGTGTTATGATGACGCTGTTGCAAACAGGCGATTTTCGCCCTATCCGAATTCCCTCACAGCCGCTTGATATGATTTTAGTTGAATGTCAGTCGGCTTATCCCAAAATAGTGCTTATTGATGTAACGCCTGCACCACCCGAAACGACTATTGCAGGCAGACTGAATCTTATCGAGAAGCTTCGTCTTGAATTGCCGTATTGTAAAATGGTAATGCTCTGTGATGAAGTCGCATATCCACAGCTTGCCCGTGATGTTATGCGAGCAAAGCAGGCAGGACAGATTGACGCTTTCTTTTATGCTTCGGTTACCGCCGAATATCTTACAGCGGCATTGGACGCATTGTAATTTTAGTAAATAATAAGGAGGAAAAATTATGAGCAACGAACAAAAAGCTTCCGCCGATGTAAACGGTGACGGAAGCGTAAGCGTTCTTGACGCCACCCTGATTCAGAAATACATTGCAGGATTAATTACCGAATTTTAATAATTAAATATTATTAAGCTATGCCGCTGTTAAAGTCTGACAGCGGCATAGCTTTTGAAATAAACAGGAGAAGTAATTAAGAATGCGGATTTGATTATATTTTAAGAATCTTTGTTAATGTTCATAAACAATTAGAAAAAGAAAATGCAGAGGCTAGAAACTTGGGTGTTACTACCGAATTAACGATAGCAAGGGATCCAACATCACCTCTGCATTTTGTTAAATTATAGCACTAATTCATTTCAATGTCAATTATTCTGTCGACGTTTATAAATAGATTTGGAGATAAGCGTCAAGGCGAATACGGCACAAGAATAATCAAGTGCGGACAGGGCTCTGCTTATCTCCAAAATCAGTATATCCGATTTTTTGAATATGTCAAACGTAGAGGTTCAAAAACAAATGGTAAATTTGCTCATAAATTGTATTGTAATATTGCACAAAGTATTTAGTTAGCGACAGCTAACTAAATGTTCGAGCTGCTGAAAATTTAAGATGAGTGGAAAAATTCTCAAAATAATATTGACAAATCAAGACAGGATTAATATAATATTTGACGGTTAGCAAAAGCTAACTTGTAGCTTGCAGATTGAGTTAGCATTTGCTAATTAAATTACAAAGAGGTGAAAATGATGCCGCTTACATTTGCAGTTATCGGTGAAGAAAACATAATCAAGAAAATCGGCGGAAAGCAGGATGTCAGAACACATCTTGAAAATCTCGGCTTTAACGTGGGTGGAGCTGTAACAGTGATTAACACAATCGGAGGAAATGTAATAGTCAAGGTAAAGGAATCCCGAATTGCAATAAGCAGGGAAATGGCACAGAAGATAATGGTTTAGTTTTCAGTGATAAATAATTTACGAGGAGGAAAACAAATGAAAACTTTAAGACAGGCAAGAATCGGTGATACCGTCAGGGTTGTAAAGCTCTACGGTGAGGGAGCAGTAAAACGCCGCATTATGGATATGGGACTCACAAAGGGTGTTGAAGTGAATATTCGCAAGGTTGCACCTTTAGGCGACCCGATTGAAGTAACTGTCAGAGGATATGAGCTTTCAATCCGAAAGGTTGACGCTGAAATGATAGAAGTAGAATAATTGTCAATTTAGGGGAGAAATCCCCTTATCATTTAAAATATCAGTTAGCAAAAGCTAACTTGAAAGTGAGGAAATACATATGAATTTGCGAATTGCCCTTGCAGGTAATCCGAACTGCGGTAAAACAACGCTGTTCAATGCTTTGACAGGCTCAAATCAGTTTGTCGGTAACTGGCCGGGTGTTACGGTTGAGAAGAAGGAAGGTAAGCTTAAAAAGCACGACGGTGTAGTTATCACCGACCTTCCCGGTATATATTCTCTTTCGCCCTACACTCTTGAGGAGGTTGTCGCAAGAAACTACCTTATCAGTGAACGTCCCGACGCTATTCTCAATATAGTTGACGGTACTAACCTTGAAAGAAACCTGTACCTTACAACACAGCTTGCCGAGCTTGGTATTCCCGTAGTCGTTGCAATCAATATGATGGACATTGTCAGGAAAAACGGTGACATAATAAACATTGAAGAGCTTTCACGTGAGCTTGGCTGTAAGATTGTAGAAATTTCTGCTCTCAAGGGAAATGGCGTTATGGAAGCAGCAGAGGCGGCAATTGATGCGGCAAAAAATTCAAAGACAGTTCCTATGCATACATTTTCGGAACCTGTTGAACACGCAATTGCCGACATTGAAGAAGCGGCTGTTCACGATATGCCTGCCGAGCAACAACGCTTTTTTGCAATCAAAATCTTCGAGCGTGACGACAAGGTGCTTGAACAGCTAAAGCTTTCGGAATCTACACTCAGTCACATTGAGCAGGACATAAAGGCGGCTGAAGATGAGCTTGACGATGATGCAGAAAGCATAATCACTAACGAGCGTTATATTTACATTGCACAGCTTATGAAAGGCTGTTACAAAAAGAAGAGCGCAGGCAAGCTGTCAACCTCAGATAAAATTGACAAGGTTGTGACAAACCGCTTTGCGGCACTTCCGATTTTTGCAGTAGTTATGTTCATTGTCTATTTCGTGTCGGTAACAACAGTCGGCACGTGGGCGACTGACTGGGCAAATGACGGCGTGTTTGGTGACGGCTGGCACCTGCTCGGAATCGGCTCGTCAGCTTATGAAGAAGAAGTCGGAGAATTCGGCGACGCAACAAATGTTGTAAATGCATTTATAGACTTAGGCAAAGAGGGAAGCGAGGAGCTTGCAGAGGCACTTGATACAGAGTCAGAAATCTTTGATTCAGCCGTTGCTTTAGCCGCTTTAAAATCGTATTCCTCTCAGTTCTCACCGAGTGATACGGCTGAATATACACTTGAAGATGAAGAAACCCTTGCAACAGAAGCTGTTACATTCACAGGCGAAGAGCTTGCAGGTGCAGTAGAAGTTTATGAAAAGTATGAGTGTGAAGAACCCGACCCTGCAAATTACGGAGTGTGGGTGCCCGGTATTCCCGTGCTTGTTGAGGACGGACTCAACGCAGTAAATTGCGCAGATTGGTTACAAGGCTTAATCCTCGACGGTATTGTCGCAGGTCTTGGTGCAGTTCTCGGATTTGTTCCGCAGATGCTCGTGCTCTTTATCTTCCTTGCATTCCTTGAAACCTGCGGATATATGTCACGAATTGCGTTCGTGCTCGACCGTATCTTCCGTAAATTCGGACTTTCGGGTAAATCATTTATCCCTGTACTTATCGGTACAGGCTGCGGCGTTCCGGGCATTATGGCTTCGAGAACAATCGAAAACGAGCGTGACCGCCGTATGACGATTATGACAACTACGTTTATCCCCTGCGGAGCAAAGCTTCCGTTTATCGCAATGATTGCAGGCGCAATCTTCGGCGGAGCGTGGTGGGTAGCACCAAGCGCATACTTTATGGGTATGGCGACTATCATCATCTCGGGCATTATGCTAAAAAAGACAAGACCATTCTCGGGTGAGCCTGCACCGTTTGTTATGGAATTGCCTGCATATCATATGCCGACTGTCGGCAACATTCTCCGTTCAATGTGGGAGCGTGGCTGGTCATTCATCCATAAGGCAGGCACAATAATTCTCATTTCAACAATTCTTGTATGGTTTACTACCTACTTCGGATTTGTTGACGGTTCATTCCAGATGCTTACAGATGAGCAGATAGATTGCAGTATCCTTGCCGCAATAGGAAACGCAATTGCATGGATATTCAATCCGCTCGGTTGGGGCAACTGGCAGGCAGCGGTTGCGTCAATCACAGGACTTGTTGCAAAGGAAAATATCGTCGGAACTCTCGGTATCCTTTACGGCGGCGGTGAAGCAAGCGTTTATCAGAATATTGCTACAGCGTTCACATCAATCAGCGGTTTCTCATTCCTTACGTTCAACCTGCTCTGCGCACCGTGCTTTGCTGCAATCGGTGCAATCAAGCGTGAGATGAACTCTGCAAAGTGGACAGCATTTGCAATCATTTATCAGTGTGGATTTGCCTATATAATTGCTCTTATTATTAATCAGATTGGCTCAGCCTTTACAGGTAATCTCAACATCTTTGGACTTATTGTTTCAATTCTCTTGATTATCGGTATGCTGTTTATGCTGTTCAAACCTTACAAGGAGTCCACAACTCTCAACAAAAGAGTAAGAGTTTCAAAATAACAGATAAATTTAAATTGACAGGAGGCTTTTAAATGCTTGCTTGGATTTATCAGAACTTGGCGACAATTATAATATCATTGATAATAGTTGCAGTAGTTGCCGCAATTATAATCTCAACGGTGAGAAACAGGAAAAAAGGAAAATCCTCCTGCGGATGTGGTTGTTCAAATTGCCCGATGAGCGGTTCTTGCCATTCTAAAAAATAAAAACAGGGGAAGCAGAAATATCGTGCTTCCCCTTGTCCTTATCATTTAAAATACATATACACCTGACATTTCAGCGTGCCGTTGTACATTTTTCTTCGCTTGTCAGCCTTTCTGCCGAATATCTTTTCAAAGTCGTCGTCGGGCGTGATGATTGTGTAGCTTTTACCCCTTGAGCGGACAAACTTCTGTCCCATAACTTTGTACAGCTCCTCTGCCGACTTTATGTCCAGCAGTCGCTCGCCGTAGGGCGGATTTGTGATTACCGTCTCATAGTCTTCGCTAAACTCAAAGTCCTTTATGTCACGCTCGTAAAATTTAATTCTGTCGGCAACTCCTGCAAGCTCTGCGTTGTGCATAGCCGTTTCAAGAGCCGACCTATCAATGTCCGAGCCTTCTGCGTGAAAGGCAATGTAAGTCCTCACCCTTGAACGGGCAAGCTCACGCTCCTCGTCAAAAGCCTTTTTCGGAACACAGCTCCACCTTTCGCATGCAAAGTATCTATTCACACCCGGTGCAATATTCAGCGCTTTCATAGCAGATTCAATCACTATCGTACCGCTTCCGCACATAGGGTCGCACACAAAATGATTCGGACGTACCCTTGCAAGCTCCGCCATAGCGGCGGCAAGCGTTTCCTTAATCGGAGCGTCGTTCGATTCCGCTCTGTAGCCTCTTTTGTGAAGTCCTGCGCCCGAGGTGTCGAGCATAACGCTGACTTTGTCGTTCAGAATCAAGAACTGAATCTGATGCAGTGAGCCTGTTTCTTCAAACCACGACAGCATATATTTATTTGACAGACGTGATACAACAGCCTTTTTGATTATTTTCTGGCAGTCGGGAACGCTCATAAGCTTTGAATTTAGGCACCTGCCCTTGACGGGAAATGCGTCGGAAATTCCGATGAAGTTTTCCCATTCAATTTTGCTCACGTTTTCAAACAGCTCCTCAAAGGTACGTGCCTCAAACTCGGCAAGGAGAATCTGTATGCGCTCGGCGTAGCGTGAATTTATGTTCGCCCTTGCAAGCGTGTTGAAGTCACCCGAAAACAGCACTCTGCCGTTTTCAGCTCTCACGTTTTCAATGCCGAGGTATTTAAGCTCGTTTGCGCATATTCCCTCAAGTCCGAAAATGCACGGAGCAGAAAAATTCAGTTTCATATATCCTCCAAATTTTAATTCGGAATGCGTAATTCGTAATGCGGAATTATGCATTAAAAAGGGTACCGGTTTTGCCGATACCCTCTGAAATTTAATTATCGTAGT
>CAZNUF010000073.1:0-6288 GCA_964576125.1 uncultured Ruminococcus sp.
GCACTTGACTTTTAATCAAGGTGTCCGGAGTTCGAATCTCCGATGGGTCACCAAAGCCGCTAAAGAGTTCCTTTGGCGGCTTTAATTCTATAAAAAATACTTTGGGCCGTCGCCAAGCGGTAAGGCAACGGACTTTGACTCCGTCACCCGTGGGTTCGAATCCCGCCGGCCCAGCCAGTTTAGTGCCTCGACACGCAGATTGCGTATCGAGGCATTCTTCTTTTAATGACCACAGGTTTTTTAAACAAAAAAGAAGTCTTAAAAACGGCTAAATTAAGCCATTTTTAAGACCTTTGGTTTGGTGCGAGTGACGGGACTTGAACCCGTACGTCGTAAAACACACGCCCCTCAAACGTGCCTGTCTGCCTATTCCAGCACACTCGCATCTATTCTGCTGTTTGTTGATTTCTCAACTCAACGAGTGCTATTATATCATAGCATTTTTGACTTGTCAATACTTATTTTGAAAAAATTGTAGTTTTTTTCATTTTATTGATTTGTAAGTTTATATCCAATGAAATGTAAATCTAAAACTAATTTCGTAGCCTTGCTCGTATTTTTCTCATATCTTCAGGCAGTTCATCGTCACGCATATTGTCGGGAACAGCAGTTGTGCCTGCTCTCTTTGCCGTTTCATAGTACCAGCACTTAAAATTTACGGTATCCATTGTTTCCTGCAAGTCTGCCATTTGTTTTTCCAGCTCGGCTTTCCTCTTTTTAAAAAGTTCCAGCCTTGCGTCAATGCTTTTGTCACCCTGCATTACAAGAGAGATAAATTTCTTAATATCCTTAATCTGCATTCCTGTTGCTTTAAGACAGTGAATGATTTTTAAAATTTCGTAGTCGCTGTCTTTGAAGATGCGTATGCCGCTTTCAGTCCGCTCCATAAACGGCAGTAAACCTTCTTTATCGTAATAACGCAGGGTAGACGGTGCAACATCAAGAAGCTTTGCCATTTCTCCGATTGTGTATGTCATAAATAATCACTCCGAAAAATTTGAGATTTTGCAAAAAAGTATTGACTTAAAGTTGACTTTAACTTTTATAATATATTATACACTAATAAAATATTCAGTCAAGGAGATAATGTTATGTTAGGTAATTTCACTTTTTCAAATCCCACAAAGCTTTATTTCGGAGAGAACGCTCTTGATAATCTCGCTTCAGAGCTTAAAAATTACGGCAGAAACGTACTTTTCTGCTACGGAGGCGGTTCAATCAAGAAAAACGGAATTTATGATAAGGTTGTTAAAATTCTAAATGAGTGCGGAAAAACTATAATAGAGGACGGCGGAGTTATGCCGAATCCGACTTCAGAAAAGCTTGTTGACGGCTGTGAAAAGGCAAGAGAGGGCAAAGCCGATTTTATCCTTGCTGTAGGCGGCGGAAGCGTCTGCGACTATGCAAAGGCAGTTTCTGTGTCGGTTCACTGCACCGAAGACCCTTGGGACAAATACTATCTGAGAATGGAGGACGTTGACAACGAGATTATCCCTGTAGGCTGTGTCCTCACAATGGTAGGAACAGGCAGTGAAATGAACGGCGGTTCGGTTATTACAAATCACGAGCAGAAGCTTAAAATCGGTCACGTGTTCGGCGACAATGTTTTCCCTAAGTTCTCAATTCTTAACCCCACATTCACGTATACATTGCCGAAATATCAGATGGTGGCAGGCTTTTACGACATTATGTCGCATATTCTTGAGCAGTATTTTTCGGGTGAGGACGATAACACTTCCGACTACATTATGGAGGGCTTGCTAAAATCTCTTATCCATTCTTCAAGAATTGCAATGGATAATCCCACCGATTACGAAGCTCGCAGTAACATTATGTGGATTGCAACGTGGGCACTGAATACCCTTGTAGCCTGCGGCAAATCCACCGATTGGATGGTGCATATGCTCGGTCAGTCGGTAGGCGCATATACCGACGCTACTCACGGAATGACTCTGGCGGCTGTTTCAATTCCTTATTACAAATTCATTATGCCTTACGGACTTGCAAAATTTAAACGCTATGCAATAAACGTATGGAATGTTTCACCCGACGGCAGAACCGACGAAGAAATCGCACTTGAAGGTCTTTCATGTATGGAAAGCTGGATGAAAGAAATCGGTCTTGTTATGAACATCAGGGATTTAGGCGTAACCGAAGATATGATTGACGGAATTGCAAAGGGAAGCTTTATAATGGACGGCGGCTACAAGGTGCTGGACCACGATGAAATTGTCAGAATTCTAAAAGAGAGTATGGGTGAATAATCCGGCAACAGACAAATAACATAATTCTGTTTACCAAAAAAATAAGCAAAAGCATTGACAATTTACATAATTCGGGATAATATTCATATGTAACAAATAATTTGTATATAGAATATAAAATATCATTTTACAAATTAACCTGCAAACGGAAATTATACTTGAGATTTTTGCTTTTTATGTGAAGTAAACAGGATAGTTGACTTTTTGTTAATTTCCGCTTGTATAAATAACCGATGCCTTACGGTGTCGGTTATTATCATATCTGCGGCAAAACGCAAAGAAAGGAATTACTATGGATTATCTTGAATTAATGAAACAAAACAAGCCTTACGCTTCCTGCGACCTTGATATGCCTAACGAATATCAGATAACGTCTAAAAAGCTTTGCTTTGAGTATAACCACACTGCTCCCGATGAAACAGAAAAACGCAGGGAAATACTTTCAAAGCTTTTCGGTACAAGCGACGATAACGCAATCATTGAGCCGTCATTTAGATGCGATTACGGATTTAATATTCACCTGCACGGCTTTGCATTTATTAACTACAATTGTGTGTTTCTTGATACTTCTCCCATTCATATCGGCAAAAACGTATTTATTGCTCCCGGAGTTTGTCTTTCCTGTGCAGGTCACGCAATACTTCCAAAGCAGAGGGCAGAGGCAATCGGTACTTCCGCACCCATAATAATCGAGGACGATGTGTGGATTGGCGCAAATGTAACAATAATCGGCGGCGTAACAATCGGCAAAGGCTCTGTAATCGGTGCAGGCAGTGTTGTAACACGTGACATACCCTCGGGAGTTATCGCTTACGGTAATCCTTGCAGAGTGAAACGTGAAATAACAGAAAACGACCGCGTAAATCCAATAAAACTGTAAAATTTCTTAATACAGTCTTTATAAAAAGTCAAAAATATGTTATAATATATTTTCAGCTTTATATTTTTTCGAGTTTAGAGCTCGACAAATAAAACCGAAAGAGGTTTGATAAAATGAGTTCAATTAAAAGAAACACAATATCCGACGGTGTGTTTTTCAACAGCGTAAAGGACAGCCGCTTTAAAACAATGAAAATCAGCGTGAATATCATTGTTCCGCTGTCGGAGAAAACTGCGTCCTCAAACGCACTGCTTTGCGGAGTGCTTACACGTTCCTGCAAGGCGTATCCCGATTTTACAATTCTCAGCAAAAAGTTAAGCTCGCTCTATGGCGCAGACCTTACCTCGTCACTTCGCAAATCGGGTGACAGGCAGATATTAACCTTGTCTGCATCAGGAATTGACGACAGATACGCTTTTGACGATGAAAGCATATCAAAGGAACTTTCAAAGCTCTTGTGCGGCGCAATATTTGAGCCTTATTTAAACGGAAACGCTTTTGTGGAAAACGAGGTTGAGCAGGAGCGCAGACAGCTTCTTGATCTTATAGACTCCGAATTTAACGACAAGCGAATCTACGCAACAGGTCAGCTTGTTAAAAATATGTGTAAAAACGAGGCGTTCGGAATAAAACGCTACGGAACAGCCGAAGAAATAAAGGCTGTTACACCGTCCTTACTCTATGACACGTGGCAGAATCTTTTGAAAACAGCCGTTTTCGAGATTTTCTATATAGGCGACAGCTCTGAAAAAGAAGCACAGGAAGTTTTTGCAAACGCTTTTTCACAAATCAAACGCAGTCCGACAGAGCTTACAAACAAGGTAATCCGCAGTGCCGACAGCGTGAATCACGTAACGGAGGAAATGGAGCTTTCACAGTCAAAGCTTGTTATGGGCTTCCGCACCGACAGCGCAGTGCCTGATGAAGATGTTATTGCAACACGTCTTATGTGTGCGGTTCTTGGCGGTACGGCAAATTCAAAGCTTTTCTGCAATGTGCGCGAAAAGCAGAGCCTTTGCTATTACTGCTCGTCACGCTTTGATATGCAAAAGGGCATTTTGTACGTTGACAGCGGCGTTGAGGGCGACAACCTTGAAAAAGCGGAAAAGGCAATTTTAAAGGAAATTACCGATATGCAAAGCGGAAACATAAGTGATTTTGAAATTGACGCTACAAAAATGGCAGTAATAAATTCGTTTAATTCTACAAATGATACCGTAAGCGGCATTGATTCGTGGTATACAAGCCAGATGTTTGACGGCTCATTCAAGACAATAGACGAGCTTTCCGCCGAAATCAACGCAGTAACAAAGGAACAGCTTGTAGATGCCGCTAAAAAACTGACGCTTGATACCGTTTTTGTATTAAAAAATAAGTGAAGAGGTGCCCAAAATGAATATAACGGAAATAAAGTCTGAATTAACGGGCGACAGCTATTATAAAATAAAACATCAGTCGGGACTTGATATTTATGTTTATCCCAAAGAGGGCTACAAGTCGTCCTATGCCATTTTCGGCACGAAGTACGGCAGTATAAACACCTGCTTTTCGGTTGACGGAAAGGATAAAATCACCGTTCCCGACGGCATAGCGCACTACCTCGAACACAAGCTTTTTGAAAGCGAAGAGGGAGATGCGTTCGTAAGATACGCCGAAACAGGCGCAAATGCCAACGCATATACAAGCTTTGAAAAGACCTGTTACCTGTTTGCCTGCACAGATAAGTTTGAGCAGAGCCTTGAAATACTCCTTGACTTTGTCCGTAGTCCGTATTTCACCGCACAGACCGTTGCAAAGGAGCAGGGAATAATCGGTCAGGAAATCAAGATGTACGACGATGACCCCAACTGGCGTGTAATGTTCAATATGCTGGAGGGAATGTACAAAAACCACCCTGTAAGAATTGATATTGCAGGAACGGTTGAAAGCATTGCACAAATTACAGCGGAAAAGCTGTATGAAGTGTACAATGTATTCTACAATCTTAACAACATGGCACTCTGCGTTTCAGGCAATGTGACAGTTGAACAGGTGCTTAAAATAGCAGATAAAATGCTCAAACCCTGCGAAAAGCACGAAATTACAAATTACTTTGAGGACGAGCCTTACGAAATAAACACTCCGTTTGTTGAGCAGACTTTTCCTGTTTCAATGCCGCTTTTCAATCTCGGCTTTAAGGAAAAGGCAGACGAAGCTCTTGATTCAACAACTCTTGCTTATACTGATATTCTGCTTTCAATGCTCGCTTCAAACACAAGCTCGCTCTACCGCAGCCTTATGGACGCTAACCTTATAAACAGCTCGTTCTCTTATGAGCTTTTTGAAGGTCCCGGTTACTGCTCCGTAATCTTCGGCGGCGAGTCACGTGCTCCGAAACAGGCGGCTGAAATGATTAAGCAGTATATTACCAAGGTTAAGTCAGAGGGACTTGATAAAGGCGAATTTGAAATTGCCAAAAAATCAGTTTACGGTGACGCAGTATCTTCACTCAATTCCGTAAGCTCAATCGCAAATTCAATAATAGATTACCATTTCAGCGGCAACGAGCTTTTCACATATATTGACGCTGTTTCAAAGGCTTGCTTTGAAGATATTGAAAAACGACTTTCTGAAATGCTCGATGTCTGCAACTGCACGCTGTCGGTTGTAAGAGAGTCTGAAACGGAGGTTTAATATGGAATATAACGTCAGCTTTCCGGGACTCGGACTTGATTTCACAGTTAACTCCGTAGCATTTACTGTAGGCACATATCCTATCTACTGGTACGGAATCATAATAGCCTCGGGACTTCTGCTTGCAGTTTTGTATGCATGGAGAAGTACCCCGAGATACAACGTGGATTTCAACAAGCTTGTAAATTGCATACTCGTAGGAATTGTTACAGGCATAGTCGGAGCAAGGCTGTACTTCTGCTTTTTCCAGTGGGATTACTACAGCAAAAACCCGATTGAGATTCTCTACATAAACAACGGAGGTCTTGCAATCTACGGCGGAATAATCGGTGCACTTGCAGGCGGTCTTACGGTTGCAAAAATTCAGAAAATGAAGCTTCTTCCAATTCTCGACATCGCAATGATGGGTTTCCTTCTCGGACAGGGAATAGGAAGATGGGGCAACTTTATGAATCAGGAGGCTTTCGGTAC
>CAZNUF010000074.1:0-6230 GCA_964576125.1 uncultured Ruminococcus sp.
AGACAATGGAGAAGTTGGTCATTGCGGGAAAAGAATTCAATTCCCGCTTGTTCTTAGGTACAGGCAAATTCAAATCCAACGATTTGATGGAAAAAGCAATCTTGGCTTCCGGTAGCGAAATGGTAACGGTTGCCATGAAACGAATCGATTTAGACGATAAAGAAGATGATATGCTGCACCACATCGTGCACCCACATATTCAGTTATTACCCAATACATCCGGAGTTCGTAATGCGGAAGAAGCGGTTTTCGCTGCCCAAATGGCACGCGAAGCCTTCGGTACGAATTGGCTGAAACTGGAAATCCACCCGGATCCGCGTTATTTGTTACCAGACACGGTTGAGACTCTGAAAGCAACCGAACAGCTGGTCAAGCTGGGCTTCGTTGTATTACCGTATTGTCAGGCCGATCCGGTCTTATGCCGTCAGTTGGAAGAAGCCGGAGCTGCAACCGTTATGCCGCTGGGTGCGCCTATCGGAACTAATAAAGGTTTGCAGACACGCGAGTTTATCCAAATCATCATTGAGCAGGCTGGTATTCCGGTCGTAGTGGATGCCGGTATCGGAGCTCCGAGTCAGGCTGCCGAAGCTATGGAGTTAGGTGCTTCAGCCGTATTGGTAAATACAGCGATTGCTGTTGCCGGTGATCCGGTTCGCATGGCGCAGGCATTCAAGGCAGCCGTAGAAGCCGGACGAGAGGCTTATGAAGCCGGATTGGGTGGTGTTTCATCTTCATTCCAGGCATCCGCCTCTTCACCACTGACTGCCTTCCTGAACAGTTAATCAGTATTCATTTATTTAGAACTCATACGTATGAATAACGATAAGAAAGCATACGCACAGCGGGAGAAAGCTTATATGAACGGAAAGCTTTTCCCTTTCATCCGGGTCGGAATGCAGAAAGTAAATCTGACGCCTACCGTTAAGATCGTAAACGGAGAAAAGGTAATGACACCGAATGCTCCCGTTTACATCTATGATACCAGCGGACCATTCAGTGATCCGTCCATACAAATTGACCTGAAGAAAGGTCTGCCTCGTATGCGTGAATCCTGGATTACTGCCCGCGGTGATGTGGAACAGTTGCCGTCTATCACATCAGAATATGGTAAAATGCGGCGTGACGACAAGTCGCTCGATCATCTCCGCTTCGAACATATTGCCTTGCCTTACCGGGCCAAAGCAGGGAAATGCTGTACACAGATGTATTATGCCAAGCAGGGAATCGTTACTCCGGAAATGGAATACGTAGCCATCCGCGAGAACATGAACTGTCAGGAGCTAGGTATCGATACACATATTACCCCTGAATTTGTTCGCGACGAGATCGCAGCCGGACGGGCTGTCTTACCCGCCAATATCAATCATCCGGAAAGTGAACCGATGATCATCGGCCGGAACTTCCTGGTTAAAATCAATACCAACATCGGTAATTCGGCAACCACTTCTTCCATTGATGAAGAAGTAGAAAAGGCTGTATGGAGTTGTAAATGGGGCGGTGATACATTGATGGACCTTTCAACAGGAGCAAATATCCATGAGACACGCGAATGGATCGTGCGTAATTGTCCGGTTCCGGTAGGTACAGTGCCTATCTATCAGGCTTTGGAGAAAGTCAATGGTAAGGTAGAAGACTTGACTTGGGAGATTTATAAGGACACACTGATCGAGCAATGCGAACAAGGCGTTGACTATTTCACCATTCATGCCGGAATCCGCCGTCATAACGTACACCTGGCAGACAAACGTCTGTGTGGTATCGTCAGTCGTGGAGGCAGTATCATGAGCAAATGGTGCCTGATTCACGACCAGGAGTCTTTCCTCTACGAGCATTTCGATGAGATCTGCGATATCCTGGTCCAATATGATGTAGCTGTTTCCTTAGGTGACGGACTTCGTCCCGGCTCTATTCAGGATGCCAACGACGAAGCGCAGTTTGCCGAACTCGATACCATGGGCGAACTCGTTGTACGTGCCTGGGAAAAGAACGTGCAGGCCTTTATCGAAGGGCCGGGTCATGTGCCCTTGCATAAGATTCAGGAAAACATGCAGCGTCAGATTGAGAAATGCCACAACGCTCCTTTCTATACGTTAGGTCCGTTAGTGACTGATATCGCACCCGGATATGATCACATCACGTCGGCTATCGGAGCGGCGCAAATCGGCTGGTTGGGAACGGCCATGCTCTGCTACGTTACGCCGAAGGAACATTTGGGATTGCCCAACAAAGAAGATGTACGTACCGGTGTGATCACCTACAAGATCGCGGCACATGCAGCCGACTTGGCCAAAGGTCATCCGGGAGCTCAGATCCGTGATAATGCATTATCAAAGGCCCGTTACGAATTCCGCTGGCGCGACCAGTTCCATTTAAGCTTGGATCCGGACCGTGCACTCGCTTATTTCCAAGAAGGCAAACACGAAGATGGCGAATACTGTACGATGTGTGGTCCGAATTTCTGCGCGATGAAGCTGTCGAAAGATCTTTCATCGATCAACAAGGAATAGAGACAAAACGAGGATGACGTAAGCAGATGGAATGCAGTCGAAATGCCGTTGCAAGGCTGCGAGAGCCGATTGATCGTCGTCAATGAGCTCACGTAAGTTGCAGCGGCTGATTGATCATCGACAATCGGCTCATGCAAGGCTGCGAGTGCCGATTGATCGTCGTCAATGAGCCCACGCGAGGTGCAGCGGCCGATCGATCATTGACAATAGGCTCACGCAAGGTGCAGCGGCCGATTGATCATCGACAATAGGCCCACGCAAGGGTGCAACGACCGATTGATCATCGACAATAGGCCCACGCAAGAGTGCAACAACCGATTGATCATCGTCAATGGGCTCACGCAAGGGTACAACGGGTGATTGATTATCGACAATCTGTCGCCGCACTCTTCGTAGATAAGTCATTCATAGATATATCAACAGAAATATAAAGAAATTCAATATATGTTCTCAGAAGAATTAGAAAAAATAGATTGGGACGAAACTACGGCGGCCATTTATGCCAAGACCGACGCGGATGTCCGTCGGGCTTTATCCAAAAGCCATTTGGATGTGCAGGATTTTATGGCATTAATCTCGCCGGCTGCCGAGCCTTATCTCGAACAAATGGCTCAGTTAAGCTATAAATATACACGCGAACGCTTCGGTAACACGATGTCGATGTTCGTACCTTTGTACATCACCAACTCTTGTACCAATTCTTGTATTTATTGTGGTTTCCATGTCAGCAATCCGATGAAGCGAACGATCCTGACGGAAGAAGAGATCGTCAATGAATACAAGGCCATCAAGAAGCTGGCTCCGTTTGAGAATTTGCTTCTGGTTACAGGCGAGAATCCAGCAAAGGCAGGCGTTCCGTATATTGCCCGTGCTCTCGATCTGGCCAAGCCTTATTTCTCAAACCTGAAGATTGAAGTAATGCCTCTTTCGGCAGAAGAGTATCGCGAACTGACGCATCACGGTATGAATGGCGTGATTTGCTTCCAGGAGACTTATCACAAGGCAAATTATAATATTTATCATCCGCGCGGCATGAAGTCGAAGTTCGAATGGCGTGTCAATGGATTCGACCGTATGGGACAAGCCGGCGTACATAGTATTGGTATGGGTGTGCTGATCGGCTTGGAGAAAGAATGGCGTACGGACGTGACTATGATGGCTTATCATCTGCGTTATCTGCAGAAGCATTATTGGAAAACCAAGTACAGTTTTAATTTCCCGCGTATGCGTCCGTCGGAAAACGGAGGATTTCAGCCGAATGTTGTCATGAGCGACCGCGAATTGGCTCAGGTGACATTTGCAACCCGTATCTTCGATCACGATGTGGATATCTCCTATTCTACTCGCGAAAGCGCCAGCTTCCGCGACAATATGGCACGCCTTGGCGTAACAACGATGAGTGCTGAAAGTAAAACAGAACCGGGAGGTTATTATTCTTATCCGCAAACGTTGGAACAGTTCCACGTAAGTGACGAACGTACCGCAAAAGAAGTAACCCTCGCGTTGAAGAATCTGGGTATCGAACCGGTCTGGAAAGACTGGGATCAGTCGTTCGATGCCGTCAATTGCCAGGAACATGCAGCTACAACAACGGTATAACCGACATATCATCTTGCCAGAGATTGGTGAAGAAGGTCAGATGAAACTAGGCAAAGCGAAAGTTTTGCTTATCGGTGTGGGCGGACTCGGTTCGCCCATTGCTCTTTATTTGGCTGCTGCCGGAGTTGGAAGAATCGGATTGGTGGATGATGATGTCGTTAGTGAATCGAATCTGCAACGTCAGGTTCTTTATACTGAAAGTGAAGTCGGACAGCCTAAAGTGATTTGTGCTGCCCGTCGCTTGCAGGCATTGAACAGTCAGTTGGTAGTGGATACTTTCCCTTGTCGTTTAACCGGCGAGAATGCAGAGGAACTGATTTCCCCATACGACCTGGTTATCGACGGTTGCGATAATTTCCCGACCCGTTATCTGATCAGTGATGTTTCGGCCCGGCTACATATACCTTATATTTACGGAGCTATCCGGGAATTCGACGGACAAGTGGCTGTATTCAATCTGCCGGGAGGGAAAACGTACCGGGAATTATTTCCGGAAACGGAAACCAGCCAGATGGAAACGCCGCCTAAAGGTGTGATGGGCGTATTGCCCGGAGTCGTTGGTTGTGTGGAAGCTTCCGAAGCCATCAAACTGATTACCGGTTGTGGTGAACCCTTAAATGGGAAGCTTTGGACAATCGATCTGAAGACCATGAACACGTTCCTCTTCTCTCTTTAATCGGCTGGAGCATTCTTCTGTTGACTTAGTATAAGCGAAGAAGAATTTGTATAAATACGGATCTTTTACCTAAATACGCCTTCGTATCTTCGATAAAAGATCCGTATATTTATGAAAATACAGCCCATTAAAGATTCTTCATCAGCGCAATAAAAACAAAGTGAACGGATAAACTGTTATTTATTGATAGAATTATCTGTAAGCATTGAGAAATAATAAACTGTTGAACTTAAAAAACGAAGACAATGAATATACTGGAAAAGCTGAAACGTAACCATCATCCGCATTCCGGAGCACTCGAATTATTGAAATACATCGGACCCGGATTGCTTGTCACCGTCGGATTCATTGATCCGGGTAATTGGGCCACCAATCTGGCTGCCGGATCTGAGTTTGGATATGCTTTACTTTGGGTCGTTACCTTCTCGTCCATCATGCTGATTATTATCCAGCATAACGTTGCCCACTTGGGAATCGTGACCGGACTATGCCTATCTGAAGCGACAACCCAATATTTACCTAAAAAGCTCAGCCTGCCGATTTTGATTTCTGCCATGATGGCAAGTATTTCCACTTCACTCGCTGAAATATTAGGTGGCGCCATTGCCTTGAAGATGTTATTCAGTATTCCCATTAAAGCCGGAGCTGTTATTGTAACACTGGCGTGTCTGATTATGTTGCTAAGCAATACCTACAGCAAAATAGAACGCTGGATCATCATGTTCGTTTCTATCATCGGACTTTCCTTCCTATATGAACTGGCGCTGGTAGATGTTAACTGGCAGGAAGCAGCCGTAGGTTGGATCAAACCTTCGTTTCCGGATCATTCCCTGCTGATTGTCATGAGTGTATTGGGTGCCGTCGTAATGCCTCATAACCTGTTCTTACATTCCGAAGTGATACAGAGCCGGAAATGGAATCTGGAAGACAAGACTGTCATTCACAAACAACTTAAATATGAATTCTACGATACGCTCCTGTCAATGGTAATCGGCTGGGGCATTAATTCGGCAATGATTATCCTGGCGGCTTCGACCTTCTTTCAGGAGAAAATAGCTGTCAGCGAACTGGACCAGGCACAACAGCTCTTATTCCCGCTCGTTGGGAACAATGCCGGCGTCATCTTTGCTGTCGCTTTATTAATGGCGGGTATTTCATCTACGATAACTTCGGGTATTGCCGGAGCTTCCATCTTCGCCGGTATCTTCGGAGAAGCGTATCACCACAAAGATATACACTCAAAAATAGGTGTGCTTTGTTCTTTCCTTCCGGCTCTCCTTTTGATCTTTGTTGTAGGTGATCCTTTCCGTGGGCTGATCCTTTCGCAAATGGTACTGAGTATTCAATTACCAATTACTATCTTTACGCAGGTTTATCTCACATCCAGTAAAAAGGTAATGGGCGAATTTGCCAATAGCCGGTTAACGAATATCGTATTACTGATATTA
>CAZNUF010000075.1:0-6153 GCA_964576125.1 uncultured Ruminococcus sp.
CTGTTGTATTCAAAAACAGATTGTCTTGCCCAGCCTGCGTTTAAAACCTCGCCGTTTTTCTCAAATACAGCACAATTCTCTTTGATTTCACGCTGCAAAATACTTCACTCCGTTTCGAAAATCCAAAATATTCCATTATTAATATAGCAGAAGTTATTATGCTATTCAAGAATTATAACAAAACTGTAAATGGGTAATAAAGAATTTTAAATTTTAATATATTTTAACTGATCGCAATTGTCTTTATATATTATATTTCTAATCGGGTGAAAATTTTGAAAAAAATCGTCGCACTTTTATTAATTTCCTTGTGTTTTGTTTTTTCTGCCTGCACAACCGATACTTCGGGCTATATTAATGAACTGACTTCTTCAAATTGGAATGCAAAGCTTGAGGGCGGCGCAGAAATAAATCTTGAATTTTACGAGAATACAGCAGTGCTGAAAATCAATAATTCCGGAAAAAGCACTGAAATTAAGGGGGAGTATATAGCAGACCGGAGCAGTTTTGTAATATTTATGCCCGAGGTTTCGCAGAATTACTCCTTTGATTACACACCAAAGGGGAATAAGCTTGACCTTTCGTACAACAACAATACGATTACTCTGAATAAACGTGAATAAGGGCGACCGAAAACAGCCGCCCTATATATTTACAAATTTGAACTGTTGTCAAAACGCTTTTTCAGAATTTTCAGCGCACGTGTTTCAATCCTGCTTACGTATGACCTTGAAATATTCAGCAGCTTTGCAACGTTTTTCTGCGTCATCGGTTCATTTCCGTCCAGTCCGTAACGCAGAATTATTATTTTTTTCTCACGTTCGTCAAGCTCCTCGTTTATATATTGTCCAAGCTTTCTGCTGTTGAATTTCAAATCCAGCGTGTCGATTATGTTGTCGTCAACCGCCATAATGTCGAGAAGTGTAAGCGGATTACCGTCCTTGTCTGTGTCAATCGTTTCGTTAAGAGAAATGTCCTGCGCACTCTTTTTTGCGTTGCGGAAGTGCATAAGAATTTCATTTTCAATGCATCTGCTTGCATAGGAGCTTAAACGAATATTCTTGTTCATATCATATGTGTCAACAGCCTTGATAAGTCCGATTGTTCCTATTGAAACGAGGTCGTCCTGTTCACTCTGCATTCCGTAGTATTTTTTAATAATGTGCGCAACAAGTCTGAGGTTGTGCTCAACAAGCTTGTTACGAGCTTCTTTGTCGCCGTTTGCAGCAAGCTCAAGATAGATTTTTTCCTGCTTTTCCGAAAGAGGCTTTGGAAACGAACCGCCTCCGCATACGTGAAGAATGAAAAAGCAAATGTATTGACCGAGAAATCCGAGTAATTCAAACACATTATCACCACCGAAATAATCTGTTTAATAATATTCCGATTCAGTTCGAAATTTGCCTGTACAAAAGGCGAAAAATGCATTATACTATAGATATAAAATTAAATCGGGTGATAATATGAAAAAATTTATTTCGTGGAACGTGAACGGACTTCGTGCCTGCGTAACAAAGGGCTTTCTTGATTTTTTCAAAGAAGTTGACGCAGATATTTTCTGCGTACAGGAAACAAAGCTTCAGGAAGGGCAGATTGACCTTGAGCTTGACAGATATTATCAGTACTGGAACTATGCCGAGAAAAAGGGTTATTCGGGTACGGCATTGTTTACAAAGCAGAAGCCGTTATCTGTTAAATACGGACTCGGAATTGAAGAGCACGACAAAGAGGGCAGAGTAATTACCGCCGAGTTTGAGAATTTCTACTTCGTAACCTGCTACACCCCAAATTCACAGAACGAGCTGAAAAGACTTGACTACAGAATGGAGTGGGAGGATGCATTCAGAGCATATTTACTTGAACTCAACAGCAAAAAGCCTGTAATAATGTGCGGAGATTTAAATGTTGCACACAAGGAAATTGACTTGAAAAATCCAAAGACAAATCGCAAAAACGCAGGCTTTACGGACGAGGAAAGGGAAAAGATGACCGTTCTTCTCGACAGCGGATTTACCGACACATACCGCTATTTCAATCCCGACAAAGAGGGCGTTTATTCGTGGTGGTCGTACCGCTTCAAGGCAAGAGAGAAGAACGCAGGCTGGCGTATTGACTATTTTATCACTTCGTCCTCGCTTGATGATAAGCTCATAAGTGCGGATATTCACACAGATGTTTTCGGCTCTGACCACTGTCCTGTAGAGCTTGTAGCCGATGTTTAAGCTTTTGCATTAAAAATGAATAGCCGTACTTTGCCTATAAAACCTTAAAACTAAATCCATTGCAACGCAAAAAAGCTGCCCTGAAAAGGACAGCTTTTTTGAATTTAAAAGAAAAGATGACAAAATGAAAAATCACAAAAATCAGAAATCAATTTCTAAATCGTAGTAGCAAGCCTTGAGGAGCTTTTCCATTTCTTCCTGGCTTGGCTGACGGGGGTTAGAGCCTGTGCAGGCGTCGCCGATTGCGTTCTTTGCAGTTTCGGGGAGCTTATCCATAAACTCTTTCTCGTCAATAATGCTTTCGTCAGCCTTAACACCGCCCTGACCGTAGTTCTTGATAGCCTGCGGAATGTCAAGCTGGTCGTTCATACTGCGAAGCTCGGCGATAAGTGCGTCAACAAGCACTTCTGTTGTGTCGCCCTTGAGGTCAATAAACTTTGCAATGCGAGCATAACGCTCTGCTGCTGTAGCGTCCTTTGAGTTGAACTTGATAACCTTGGGAAGATACATAGCGTTAGCACAACCGTGAATGATGTGACCGCCCGAGAAAGCAGCACCGGTCTTATGAGCCATTGAGTGAACAATACCGAGCAGAGCATTTGAGAAAGCCATACCTGCAAGGCACTGTGCGTCGTGCATCTTACTGCGGCAAGCCATATCGCCGTCATAGGATTTCTTGAGGTTGTCGTGAATCATCTTGATTGCGTGGAGTGCAAGAGCGTCTGTGTATTCGCAGTTAAGTGTGGAAACGAAAGCCTCGATAGCGTGAGTCATAGCGTCCATACCTGTGTGAGCAGTGAGCTTCTTGGGCATTGTTTCTGCAAGAGCAGGGTCAACGATAGCAACATCGGGAGTGATGTTGAAGTCAGCAAGAGGATATTTGATACCCTTTGAATAGTCGGTAATTACCGAGAAAGCAGTAACCTCTGTTGCTGTACCCGAAGTTGACGGGATAGCGCAGAATTTAGCCTTTGTTCTGAGCTTGGGGAAGTTAAACGGAGTAATCAAATCCTCAAAGGTTGTTTCGGGATATTCATAGAATGCCCACATAGCCTTTGCGGCATCAATCGGAGAACCGCCGCCCATTGCAACAATCCAGTCAGGCTGGAATTCCTGCATTGCAGCAGCACCCTTCATTACTGTTTCAACAGAGGGGTCAGGCTCAACGCCTTCAAAAAGCTGAACCTCCATACCTGCTTCTTTTAAGTATTCAACAGCTTTATCAAGAAAGCCAAAGCGCTTCATTGAACCGCCGCCGACAACAACGATTGCCTTTTTACCCTCTAAATTTTTAAGGCTTGAGAGTGCATCTTCACCATGATAAAGGTCACGGGGTAAAGTAAATCTGTACATTTATAATCTCCTCCATTATAAGATATTTGGTCAATATTGCTTGACTGAAATAATTATATCACTGCTTATTGATAAAGTAAATACCTATTATGCAGAATTGTATGTGAAATTTTTGTGAAAAATGCACTATTTGTCGATTTGTACAATAATATAACAATATTTTAAAATTACAAGCCGTATGCATTGTCGTCGCCTGTAGCGTATTTTTTAACTGCTTCAACAAAAAGCTTTGCGGCAGGATTAGAAATATTCTTGCCCCACGCCATAACATAAGCAATGCTTGTGTCTGCGTCGTCGACAGGGAAGACGTCGGTGTATCCGCTTGAGGTGAATGTGGCAAGCGATTGCGGAATAATTGAAATTCCGAGTCCCGACGAAACCGAAACATACATTGAAACAAGGTCGTCAAATGTGTTTTCGACATTCGGTGAAATGTGAAAAGTACGGAACAAATCCATAATTTCCATATAAACAATGGGTGAAACCGATTCTGACAGCAAGAGCAGATTTTCACCTGCAATGTCACGCAGACTTACAGATTTTCTGCCCTTGAATTTATAGCTTTTCGCAGTTACGATTGCAAGCATTTCGTTGTGGGTAACAAGCGTTTCAATTCCCGAATTTTCGGGAACCATATCACGTGGCATAAAGCAGAAGTCAAAATCACTTCCCGTAATAGCCTGACTTTTATCGGCACAGTCAAGCGGTTTAACTTCAACTGTTATTCCGGGATATTTTTCGTTGAAATCGGAAATACATTTTGACGGAAAGCAAAGCGAGGTCACGTCACAGCCGAGCGTGATTTTTCCCTGACCGCCGTCGTGCATCTGCTTGATAACCGTCTTTGCTTTTTTGAGCGTATCCACAATTTCAATTGCATAGGGGAGCAGAGTTTTGCCCTCGTTTGTGATGATAACGTCCCTGTGAGAGCGTGTAAAAAGCTGAACGCCGAACTCCTTTTCAAGGTCGCTGACGTACCTGCTTACGGTTGACTGTGAAACATAGTTGCGGCGTGCAGCTTCGGAGAAGTTCAATGTCTGCGCTACGGAAATAAAACAATTCAGCTGGTTAATGTCCACTTAAAATCTCACCTTTCATAATAAATAGTGTTATGCAAAAGTTGGAAACATTTTCCTAAAATTTTTTGTTTTTGCATTATACAAACTGTTGAATTACAATGTGTGTTCTGCTATAATTCAAGTATAGCATAATAGTATGCAAAATGTAAATAACTATTTTGAAAATGTGCGTGAGGAGTTTTGTTATGAAAAAAATTGTAATCACCGGAATGGGCGCAGTAACTCCGGTAGGCGTGGGCGTTGACGCTTATTGGAAGAATATTACAGACGGCGTTTCGGGAATTGATACAATCAGAACCTTTGACCCAAGTGAGCTTGCTGTTCAGATAGCAGGCGAGGTAAAGAACTTTAACCCGTCCGACTACCTTCCGAAAGACCTTATAAGAAAAACAGATCCATTTATGCAGTATGCGTATATTGCCGCCGAGGAGGCTTTAAAGCAGAGTAAGCTTGAAATTGAGCCGCACAGAACGGGCATAGTAATGGGAACGGCTATGAGCGGAATTGCGACTATTGCATATACGCAGGAAGCCTTGTCGGGTGCTTCTCACAAGAAGGTAGGCCCCAGATTTATCCCGAAAATTCTCGGTAATATTGCAGCGGCAAATATTGCAATCGACTACAATATTCAGGGACCGAGCCTTACGGTAAGCACAGCCTGCTCGTCAGGCGGTGACGCAATAAATACCGCCTGTATGTGCATCAACGCAGGTAAAGCAGACGTAATGCTCGCAATCGGTGCAGAGTCGGTGCTTTGTCCTCTCGTAATCTACTCTCTTGCAAACGCAAAGGCATTGTCAAGAAGAAACGACTCCCCCTCAAGCGCAAGCAGACCGTTTGACGTTACACGTGACGGCTTTGTAATCGGCGAGGGCGGCGGTGCGCTGATTCTTGAAACCGAGGAACACGCTATTGCAAGGGGTGCAAAGATTCTCGGCGTAATCAAGGGCTGCGGCAACACAGGCGACGCTTACCACGTTACTGCACCTCATCCCGAAGGCAGAGGAGCAATAGCCTGTATGCAGCAGGCTATTGAAGAGGCAGGAATAAAAGCAGAGGAAATCGGTTATATTAATGCACATGGAACTGCCACGAATAAGGGTGACGCTGTTGAAACCTCTGCAATTAAAAAGGTGTTCAAGGAAAATCTTCCTTACGTAAGCTCAACAAAGGGTGCAACAGGTCATATGATGGGCGCAGGCGGAATTACCGAAACAATCACCTGCGTTAAGGCGATTGAAACAGGCGTTTTGCCTCCGACAATCAATCTTAACGAGGTTGACCCCGAATGCGCAGGAATTGACTTTGTTGCAAATACGGCTAAAAAAGCAGATATTAAGTATGCAATGTCAAACGCATTCGGTTTTGGCGGACAGAATTCGAGCATTATTGTCGGCAAGTATTGATAAAATAAAAGTTATGTGAGTTTTTTTATGAAAGCAGGTTGAATTTATGGAACTGACATACGATTGTGAAATGTTTAAAAAGACCTTTGAAAG
>CAZNUF010000076.1:0-6141 GCA_964576125.1 uncultured Ruminococcus sp.
GCAACCCGTGGTTGCGGGGTTGAAAACTGAAATGTATAGCCAAAAACATCGGTTGCGGGGTATAATTTGGGCAACAAATCAACGAGGAGGGCATATCAATGAATATTGAAACAGCCAACAGATTATTACAATACAGAAAGAAACACAACCTCAGTCAGGAGGAGCTTGCCGCTAAAATCGGTGTAAGCAGACAGGCAATATCAAAATGGGAACGTGCCGAGGCATCTCCCGACACTGATAACCTTATTTTGCTCGCAGAAATCTACGGAGTTTCGCTTGACGAGCTTTTAAAAGGTGAAAACGCCAAAAGTGAAAATGATGAAAAATCGGAGGAAAACAAATCCGAGCCGAATTCAAATCAGGGGTATCAGTATAATTACAGCTATTCCTACGGGCCGAACGGCGAAACCGAAACAAAGTACAAAAAGGTTGACAAGGTATCGTTTAAAAACGGCAAAAAACGTGTTTACACAGACGAAAACGGCAATATTATGGTTGACGAGGAGCTTAGGCGCCGTCACAAGAGCAAGAACAAGTGGAATAAGTTTCCGTTTTTCATCTTTCCCATACTTGCATTTGCTTGGTGGGGCGCAAGCGGAGTATGCTTCGGCTGGGCGTTAAGCTGGATTTGCCTGCTTACCATTCCGCTTTATTACACACTTGTTGACGCAATCTACGAGCGCAAGGCAAGTCACTTTGCATATCCCGTGCTTGTTGCAATCGCCTACATACTTTTCGGTTACTTCAACGTATGCGGCGGCTGGGCTGTAGGCTGGCTTGTGTTCCTCACAATCCCGATTTATTACTGGATTTGCGGATTGTTCGGCGATGATGACGAGCACAACGAATGCAAATGCAATGAATGTGAATAATGATAACAACAACCGCCTGTCGGACTATTGCACGACAGGCGGTTGTTTCATTATAATAATATGTGTTTATCCTATATATTCAACATTTTCTGTATCAAGCTGTGATGTGCGCATTGCTGGCTTGCAAAGCGGAATTTTCTTGCCGTTCTTTATGAACAGCGGAACTTCGTTGAGCGCAACCTCAATGTAATGCGTTCCCTTTGTCATTTTCTCGGTAACAACCTTTGTTCCGCTCAGCTTTACAAACGTCATATCCTCGGGCAGATAAACATATCTTCCGCCGACGTTCTGCTCGTAAACAGGGCAAATCATACATTCGTCGCCGAGCATAAGCTGGGTTTCGCACTCACGGGCGATTTTATCGTCAGGATAGTCGAACGAAAGCGGTCTGAAAATCATATCGTTTTCTTCGCTCGCCTTGCGGAAAGTGCTGTAAAGATACGGAATAAGGCGGTAACGCACCTCGATAATATCCTTGAAATCTTCGCTGTTTTCAAAATTGTAGCACTCCTGATCCCTCGTTCCGAGAGCGGCGTGGTTGCGCATAAGCGGTGTGAAAACGCCGAGTGCAAGAAAACGCAGAACGAGATCACGTGTTGCGTTCTCGTTAAAGCCGCCCAAGTCAGCGCCGCAGTAGAGGAAACCGCACATATTTGCCGAGGGGAGCATTTTTAGATTGAGCAGAATGTGCGACCACCACGAATGATTGTCACCGAACCAGATTCCGCTTGAACGGTGTGAACCGATGTATGACGCACGTGAGAACATAAGGATTTTTTCCTCGCCGAACTCCTTGGCAAAATACTCGCCTGCCGCCTTTGTCATATTTGCGCCGTAGATATTGTGAACACGGTCGTGGCAAATCTGCTTGCCGTCAATGGTATGATAGATGCTTGAATAATCTTCGGGGCTGTTCGAAAGTCCGAGGAAGGTGTCCTTTAAATTGAAGAATTTAGTAAGGTCGAGATTTTCGCCCTTGAGTGAAACAGCCTTGTCGAGAGCCTTTTCAAGTCCCTTTACAGAATAGAAAATTGCAGGCTCGTTCATATCGTTCCAGAAACCGTCAATTCCTGCGTCGGTCAGCACCTTATATTTTGAGCCGAACCACTCACGCACGTCCTTGCGGAGAAAATCGGGAAAGCCGACAATTCCCGGCCATACGCCGCCCTCAAAGTCGGTTCCGTCCTCGTTTTTGCAGAAATATCCGTTATCTCTGCCCTCTTCATAAACGCTGTAGCCGTCCTCTTTTTTAACGCCTGCGTCAATAATCGGAATAAGGTGGATTCCCTGCTCACGTTTTTTGCTTACGTAGTCGGCAAAATCCGGGAACTTTTTATCGTCAACCGTAAAGTCCTTGTAGCTGTCCATATAGTCAATGTCAAGATAAACGCAGTCAAGCGGAATACCTGCCTTGTCATAGCCGTCAATTACGCTGTCAACCGTCTTTGAGTCGGGATAGCTCCAGCGGCTCTGCTGATAGCCAAATGCCCAGAAAGGCGGAATATAGCTTTTGCCGATTGCATTCCTGAATTCCTTTACAATCTCAATCGGCTTGTTACCCTTTATATAATAGAAATCAAAATCAGTTCCGTCGATTGTAATGACGGTTTTGTTCTTTGAGGTGTAGCCGATGTCCCAGCGGATTCTTGCAGGAAAATCAATAAAAAGTCCGAAATTATCACTGCCCGAGAGCATCAGAAAGTTGTGAGCCGCATAGAGAGATGACTTTGTTTCGGTGTGAAACGGGTCGTCACTGCAAAAGCTTTCGTAAACCCAGCCACGCTTGTTGATTCCTCTCGGAGCCTCGCCAAGACCGTAAACAATATCGCTGTCGGTCATATCAAATTCAAGAATGAATTTTCCGTCCTCTTCCCTGCTTTTGAAAGGAAATTCATTTTTGTCCGAGGTTTCAAATTTTCCGACAACAGCCTCTGTGCAAATCGGTGTGCCGAAGGTAAATTTTTTAATCATAGTACCGCTCCTTTTTCATGTTAAATTATATTTCTATTTTATACTTTTTAAAATAATTTTAGTATATATTTTTAGAGTATTTATGGTAATATTTTATTTTTTATCGAACAACGCATTAAAATAATGCCACAATCCAATCGTACAGCGGAACAAGTGCAATCGGCAGAAAAATTGCAGGCACCATATTCATAACCTTTAGCTTTGTAATTCCGAGAATGTTCAGCGCAAGTCCTATGATTATAACGTAGCCTACGCAGTTCATTTCATTTACAACCGCAGTTGTGAGCAACGGCTCAATCCACGTTGCAAGGAGCGTGATAAGTCCCTGATACACAAGCACAAATCCGGCAGAGAACAGAACGCCAACGCCGAGCGTGCTTGCAAAAATTATGCTTGAGCAGAAGTCCATTGCCGACTTTGTAAACAGCACCGAGCAATCGCCCTCAAGTCCTGCCTGAAGCGAGCCGACAATCGTCATTGCTCCCACGCAGAACAACAGACACGACGACACAAAGCCCTGTGCTACGGTTGAATTTTTATCTCCCTTGCTGACCTTGCGTTCAATCAATTTTCCCACGTTATTTACACGCTTGTCCAAATCGACAAGCTCGCCGATTATTGTGCCGACAATCATAGCAATTACAGCAATCAGCGTGTTCTGACCGCAAAGGCAACCTGAAATTCCGATGAACGCCGTAATAAGGCCGAGCGCCTTGAAAACCGAGTCGCCGACACGCTCAGGTATTCCCTTTTTGAACACAAGTCCTATAGTTCCGCCCAAAAGCACTGTTGCCGTATTTACAAAAGTTCCGACTAATCCGTACATTTTACCATTCCGTTCTTTTTACTATATTAAAGTATATATCATTTCAAAAAAACATTCAACTGATTTATAAAATAATCTTATGACTGTTGAATTTATTATTTTGATATGATAAAATATATAGATAAGATAAACTGATAAGAAATGTACAAATATATTAAGCTAATAAACCTTTGAAAGGGGTTAACGGATATGTGTGGTATTTGCGGATTTACAGGGCAGGTTGTTGACCGTGACGACGTCATCAGAAATATGACCGAGGTCATCACCCACAGAGGTCCAGACTCTGACGGATTTTTTACGGACGACTACATTTCAATGGGCTTCCGCCGTCTTTCAATCATTGACCTTGACGCAGGTCATCAGCCGATTTACAACGAGGATAAGTCGCTTGTCCTCACCTTTAACGGCGAAATCTACAACTATAAGGAGCTTAGGAAAGTCCTGATTCAGAAAGGACACAAGTTCTACACCGATACCGACAGCGAAGTTCTCGTTCACGGCTTTGAGGAATGGCAGGAGGATTTACTGCCGAAGCTTCGTGGTATGTTCGGCTTTGCAATCTACAACACAAAGGACAAGTCTGTATTTATAGCACGTGACTTTTTCGGAATCAAGCCGATGCACTACACGCAAATCGGCGAGGATTTTGTCTACGGCAGTGAAATCAAGAGTATTCTTGAACACCCGAAGTTTGTAAAGAAGTTCAATACAAAAGCGCTTGATACCTATCTTTCGTTCCAGTACGCAGTTCCCCCCGAAACCTTCTTTGAGGGTGTGTACTGCCTTATGCCCGGTCACTACCTCTGGTACCGTGACGGCGAGGTTGAAACTACACGTTACTTTGAGCCACGCTTTAATCCCAACGAGGGAATGAGCGAGGAAGAGGCTGTAAACGAGATTGAAAAGGTGTTTGAAAACTCTGTAAACGCACACAAAATTGCAGACGTTGAGGTCGGCTGTTTCCTTTCAAGCGGCGTTGACTCAAGCTACGTTTCAACGTATTTTGCAGACCAAAAGACCTTTACCGTCGGCTTTGACTTCGGCGAGAAGTACAACGAAATCAGCTGGGCAGAAAATCTGAGCAAGAAAATCGGCGTTGAGCATCACACTCACCTGATTTCAAGCGAAGAATTCTGGGACGCTGTTCCGACTGTTCAGTACCATATGGACCAGCCGCTTGCCGACCCGTCGTGCATTGCGCTGTACTTTGTTTCACGCCTTGCAAGTCAGTATGTAAAGGTTGTGCTTTCGGGTGAGGGTGCCGACGAGCTTTTCGGCGGCTACACCTGCTACAACGACCCGAGAGTTTTCAAGATATATCAGACAATCGTGCCCCACTGCATAAGAAAGGCTATAAGAGCGGTCTGCCGCAAGCTTCCCGACATCAAGGGCAGAGATTACCTTATCCGTGCCTGCGACCCGCTTGAGGAACGCTACATAGGCAATGCGTTTATGTACGACTACAAGCAGAAAAAGGATTTGCTCAAAGACCCCTCAATTGCAACACGTCCTCAGGACTACACGAGAAAATACTACTACCGCTGCAGAAAGTACGACGACGTTACAAAGATGCAGTACCTTGACATAAATATGTGGATGGTCGGCGACATTCTTCTTAAAGCCGACAGAATGAGTATGGCTAACTCCCTTGAGCTGCGTGTTCCGTTCCTTGACAAGGAGGTTTTCAAGGTTGCGTCCTCGCTCCCCACAAGACTGCGCTGCAACAAGTCGAACACGAAATACGCTATGAGAAAAGCCGCTGTTCGTCATATGCCTGAAGAAACCGCCGAAAAAGAAAAGCTCGGCTTCCCCGTTCCTACAAGAGTATGGCTGCGTGACGAGAAATACTACAATATCGTTAAGAAGAAATTCAAAGGCAAGACCGCCGAAAAGTTCTTCAACACCGATGTTCTTGTTCAATGGCTTGATACGCATTTCAGCGGCAAGGAGGACAACAGCCGCCGTGTATGGACTGTTTATGTGTTCCTCGTATGGTATGACATTTATTTTGATGAAAACAGCGAAAAGGTTGAAAAGCCTGTCAATCACCTTGACGAGCTTAAGGCAATTGCAGAAGCAAGACGAGATAAACAGATTGACGCTCCCGGTGAAGTGATTATGGCTGCGGCTGAAGCTGTTGACGAAAACTATGACGCTCCGAATTTCGGCGTTGATAAAAGTTCAAAAGAAAACAGTGATGCAAATCAAGCTGACGACGGCAACGAGCCTGCAATTGTCGAAACAGATGAAGAGCCTGCACCTCCCGAGGAGAAAAAAGAGGAGTACGTCAACATTTCAAATCCCGAGGACGATGAAATTTACGAGGCTCCCAGAAAGCCGAAAACTCCCCAGGAACAGGTACAGATGGCAATTGACGGAATTGAAAAGCGTTCAAAGTATCTTGACGAGCCGAACGTAATTTCAGACGAGGCAATTGACGACGCATTAAGCTCAATAAGTTTTTATGACGAA
>CAZNUF010000077.1:0-1301 GCA_964576125.1 uncultured Ruminococcus sp.
TCAAATCCCTATGCCGAGGTGAAGGCTGTTTATCCCGATATTACGGTTGATGTTATCAGCTCAAAGCCTGACGGCGAGGGCAAGGTTTATTTGATGAAGAACGGAGGAAAAGTTGTATATGTTATGGCGTCTGAAAAGCTGCCCTGGGTAACAACAAGCTACGAAAAGCTTGTCAGCGAATATGTGTTAAGTCCCAAAATGACTGCTCTTTCGCAGGTCAGCATAAGCGACGGCAAAAAGACGTATGACTTTGCATTAAGCTCAAAAGAGGTTACTTCAACCGATAACGAGGGCAGTGAAACTACAACTACACAGACAAGCGTTAAGTACGGCGACAAGGAAATTGAGCTTTCCTACTTCTCAACGCTGTTCCAGAACATTTCTTACACAGAGCTTGCAGATATGGATTCCGAGAGTGCAAGCGGCACGCCCGTTCTTTCAATTACCTATACATACTCTTCCGATAAGAGCAGTGATACGGTAAGCTTCTATGAAACAGGTGCAAACCGCTACGTTGCGTCGGTGAACGGAACGTCTGTCGGTCACGTCCACAAGGCAAACATCAACAAGGCTGTTAAGCAGGTTGCCGACGTTGCGGCAAACAAACAGGTTGACTCGGTATTTTAGATTGAGTGCATAGGCACGTAAATTCAGAAACATAGGTCGGTGCATTGCTATATAGCGGTGCCCGACCGTTTTTTTAGATTAATTCCGCATTAAATTTTTGTAGACTTTTTTGTCGGCGTTTGTTATAATAAAATAATGAAAAGGGTGATACATATGAAAACGATAGATCTGGTCGTTCCCTGTTACAACGAGGAAGCAGGACTTGAGCATTTTGTGCTTGAAACCAACAAGGTAATCGACTCGCTTCCCGACTACAGTTTCAGATATATTCTTGTAAATGACGGAAGCCGTGACAAAACTTATCTTGTAATGAAAAAGCTTGCAAAACAATTTTCAAATATAAAGTATATTTGCTTTTCAAGAAATTTTGGCAAAGAGGCGGCAATGTATGCAGGACTTCAGCATACAACGGCAGACTATGTTGTTGTAATGGACGCTGATTTACAGCATCCGCCCGAGATTTTTCCGCAGATGATTGAGGCTCTCGAAAACGAGGGCTACGACTGTTGTGCAACAAAGCGTGACGAGCGTGAGGGCGAAAGCAAGTTCAGAGGTATTTTCTCCAAGCTGTTCTTCAAGCTTTCCAATAAGCTCACCGACGTTAAAAACCCCTACGGCGCAATGGACTACCGTATGATGACAAGGCAGATGGTTGATTCAATCCTTGAGCTCGG
>CAZNUF010000077.1:1401-4356 GCA_964576125.1 uncultured Ruminococcus sp.
GGAATCCTCGGCGAGTATATCGGCAGAATCTATATGGAGTCGAAGGACAGACCGATTTACATAACAAAGTACTCAAATTTTGAGGAAGAAAACAACGAAGAAAAGGATATTGAATAATGAAAGATTTTATCAAGCAGTTTTTTGACATAAAATTCTGGAAGTTTATAATGGTCGGAATCCTTAACACAATCGTCGGTATGGGACTTCAGTTCCTGTTTTTCAACCTCTGTGGCTGGGGCGAGTGGATTTCGTCAATTGTAGGCTACATTCTGGGCAGTATTTTAAGCTACTTCCTCAACAAGTATTTCACCTTCAAAAACAAGGAAAAGGGCTGGAAACCGATTGCAAAATTTGCACTCAACATCGCCGTTTGCTACGGACTTGCTTACGGTATCGCAATTCCTCTTACAAAGTGGATTTGCGTTGCAAATTCGCTGACAATGTTCGGTTGGACCGTTGACAAATTCGCAGGCAACGCTTCAATGCTCGTAGGCTCCTGCCTGTTTGTTGCTTTCAATTATATCGGTCAGAGATTCTTTGCTTTCAAGGAGAAAAAGTAATACATATTATATGAAATATATGGTGTTTTCAGTCGGACAACGGTGCGTAACCGTTGTCCGATTTTTTGCGCACGAAAATATTACAAAATCCTAATAGAACAGTTTTTTGAAATTTTATATATAAGGCGATAATGGTAATTTGTTGTTCTTAAATAATGCTGTTCGGCTATAAAACAGAAAGAAATTGTCGATTATTACTGTTGTAATATTTCTGTAACAGATGTCATAAAATAATTACAAATCAGTAATAAAACGATAACAAATTGGTGACAAATTAAATTCTTGCAAATTGACTATATTTTTGCAGGGAATTTTAAAGGAAAAGCTCGAATAAATAATGCTAATTGAGAAAAATAACCATAATCGTTGTAAGTATTGCACAAAAAATTAAATCTGAATTAGGTTGACATAAACAAAAGACGAGTCTATAATTGCCAACTGTACCAAGCGGACTTGCAAAAATCCTGCAAAACTGCTTTTGTGTACGAAGGTATTTGAAAATAAAAACAATCGAAAAAGGAGTTATTACAATGAGATTTACAGCGGATAAACTTCGCATTGCAAAATCAGCCGTTGCGCTGAGTCTTGCAGCAACAGTTGTCCTCGGCTCGGTTATTACCGTAGCGGCTGCAATTCAGTCGGGCAATAACAGCGCCGCAAACTCGGAAGATAACAACGGTTTCAAAACCACGGTTGAGTATGAGCTTTCAAACGGCGACCTTGTTGTCACACACAACAACGATTTTATGCTCGATGTATCAATCCTTGACGCAAACAAAATCACAATCAACAACGGCGGTAAAAGCCAGCTTGTTCATCTTGCAAAGGGAACGGTTGCCGACGCTCTTAAAAAAGCAGGAATTACTCTTGCTGATGATGAGATTTCCGTTCCTGCTCCCGACAGTGAAATCACGAAGGATATGGAAATCAACATTTACAAGACCAAAACAGTCAGCGTAACTGCCGACGGCAAGACAAAGGACGTTAAGCTTGCGCTTGTGAATGTATATGACGCACTTAACTTTGCAGGCTACGAGGTAGGCGACGACGATATTCTCAGTACCTCGCACAATCAAGACGTTGAAAATATTAACGCTGTAACAATCAAGCGTGTTACATACAAAACGGAATCGACAAAAGAAAAGATTGCCTATGATACAGTGAAGAAAAATTCCGATGACGTCGAGCTTGGCGAAACAAAGGTTAAGACAGAGGGTAAAGACGGTGAAAAAATCGTCACCCGTGAGGTAAAATACATAGACGGTGAAAAGTCCTCGGATAAGGTTGTTTCTGAAAAGACAATCAAAAAGCCTGTTGACAAGGTTGTCCTTGTCGGAACAAAGGGTGCCGCAACAAACGGAGGAGCAGGAACATTCACCGACTCCAACGGCGCAACGGTTGCCTACAGTCAGGTTCTTACAGGCTCGGGTACGGCATACACAGCTCCCGCAGGTGCAGGAACAGCAACAGGTGTGCCTGCTTATCACGGCGGCGTGGCAGTAAACCCTAACATAATTCCCTACGGTTCAAAACTCTACATTGTTTCAACAGACGGAAGCTTTGTTTACGGCTACGCAACTGCTGTTGACACAGGCGGAGCACTTATGGCAGGAACAGCAATTGTTGACTGTTACTACAACACCTATGACGAGTGTGTAAACTTCGGCAGACGTGACGTAAATGTTTATGTTCTTGCATAACACTTCAATAAAAACCATTGTGAAAATATAAAACGGACAGCTTCGGCTGTCCGTTTGTTTTTTAATTTTAATAAAAATATTGATTTATGCGCTGTAATGCGTTATAATAAAAAATAACTTTGACAAATCACCTTTGAAAGGATTATTTTTATGAAGAGATTTATCGCCGCAATTTTATGCGTAGGACTTATTGCAGCTGTTTCGACAGGCTGTGCATATAAGGATGCACTTTCAAAAGATAACACAGCAACAACCCAGGCTACCGAGGCTGCCGGCTCCGCTACAAAGGATGAGCCAAAGGCGGCTGACTTTAAGGATAATCTTGAGGGATTAATAAATTATTTTACTGAGCTTGAGTATCTTGCTATGAAGGACGGCAAGCTTGACGAAAGCACCGTAACCGTAATGGACGCATCTCTTATCGGTGCAAAAGAGGGTAAAAAGTTCGTCACAGCCTACGGCGGAAAAGCAGTTACAATTGAGCTTTATGAATATGACGTAAAGAATCTTAACGATACCGCAAAGGCTGTTGTTGAGTCGGTAAAGAACAGCGGCGAGTTTACAATTCTTGATTTGCCGTCGGTAAAGGCGAATCTTTCGGATAACGAAAAGTATCTGATGATTTATACGGATTCAAGCATTGACGATACTAAACCCGACAAGGAGTCGGATAACTACAAGCACCGTGAAGAAGT
>CAZNUF010000077.1:4456-6087 GCA_964576125.1 uncultured Ruminococcus sp.
TTTTGAAAGGAGGACAAATATGCCTACATTTAACCAGTTGGTACGCAAGGGCAGAGAGGTTTCTGAAAAGAAAGCAAAGGCACCTGCACTTTTAAAGGGCTGGAACTCAAAGAAGCGTGTTGCTATTGACCAGAACTCACCGCAAAAGAGAGGTGTTTGTACTGCTGTAAAGACCGCTACTCCTAAAAAGCCTAACTCAGCGCTCAGAAAAATTGCCAGAGTAAGACTTTCTAACGGTATTGAAGTCAGTTCCTATATCCCCGGCGTAGGTCACAACCTTCAGGAGCACTCCGTTGTTCTTATCCGTGGTGGCCGTGTTAAGGACTTGCCCGGTGTTCGTTATCACATTGTTCGTGGTACACTCGACGCTCAGGGCGTTTCCGGACGTATGCAGAGCCGTTCAAAGTACGGTGCAAAGCGTCCTAAGAAAGGTAAATAATTAGGAATTGACAAAACTCTCTTGACTTAAATTATTAAGTTCTGCTATGCGGCAGGAATTTTCTATATAAATACAGTAGAAGTTCTTGTTGGCATACGGGAGTTTGTCGCTTTCGAGTACCTATGATATCTCAATTATTGTGAAGGAGGGAAGCAAAGTGCCAAGAAGAGGTTCTATTGCGAAGCGTGACGTATTACCCGATCCGCTTTATAATTCAAAACTTGTAACACGTCTTATCAACAACATTATGTACGACGGTAAAAAGGGCGTTGCTCAGAAAATTGTTTACGGTGCATTTGACATTATTGCTGAAAAGACAGGTAATAACCCGCTTGAGGTTTTCGAACAGGCTATGGAAAACGTAATGCCCGTTCTCGAAGTTAAGGCTCGCCGTGTCGGCGGTGCCACATATCAGGTTCCTATGGAAGTTCGTCCCGAAAGACGTCAGACACTCGGTCTTCGTTGGATTTCAACTTACTCAAGAGCCCGCAGTGAAAAGACAATGAAGGAAAGACTTGCAGGAGAAATTCTCGACGCCACAAACAGCATGGGCGGCGCATTCAAAAAGCGTGAGGATACTCATAAGATGGCAGAGGCCAACAAGGCTTTCGCTCATTACAGATGGTAATCTCTATTACCCGTGTAATTTTAAGAGGAGGATTTTATGCCAAGACAGGTTTCACTTGAACAGACAAGAAATATCGGTATCATGGCTCACATCGATGCCGGTAAGACAACTACAACAGAGCGTATCCTGTATTATACCGGCGTAAACCACAAGATTGGTGAAACACACGATGGTGCTTCTACAATGGACTGGATGGTTCAGGAGAAGGAACGTGGTATCACAATCACCTCTGCTGCTACTACAGCTTTCTGGAGAGGCAGCAAGCAGCAGTACAAGCCCCACAGAATCAACATCATCGATACTCCCGGACACGTTGACTTCACTGTTGAAGTTGAGCGTTCACTTCGTGTACTCGACGGTTCTGTAACTGTACTTTGTGCAAAGGGCGGCGTTGAGCCTCAGTCAGAAACCGTTTGGCGTCAGGCTGACAACTACGGCGTACCGAGAATGGTTTACGTTAATAAAATGGACATCATGGGTGCTAACTTCTACCATGTTGTTCAGATGATGAAGGACAGACTTAAATGTAACGCTGTTCCGATTCAGCTTCCTATCGGCGCTGAG
>CAZNUF010000078.1:0-6054 GCA_964576125.1 uncultured Ruminococcus sp.
TTATTTTATATAGTATAATGTAAAAGGTATAAACTTCATATTTAATGAGGTTCAAAAATTATGAAAGGATGATATTTAATGAACAGATTTGTATTAAACGAAACGTCATATCACGGTTCGGGTGCAATTAACGCAATTCCTGATGAAATCAAGGGAAGAGGACTCAGCAAAATTCTTGTAGCGTCAGACCCTGACCTTGTAAAGTTCGGTGTTACTCAGAAGGTAACTGATATTCTCGACAAAGCAGGTATTGAGTATAAGCTCTACAGTGACATCAAGCCTAATCCCACAATTGAGAATGTACAGTCCGGCGTCGAAGTTTATAAGGCGTACGGCGCAGATGGCATCGTCGCAATCGGCGGCGGCTCATCTATGGATACTGCAAAAGCAATCGGTATAATTGTAAACAATCCCGAGTTTGCTGATGTTCGTTCTCTTGAAGGTGTTGCTCCTACTAAGTGCAAGAGCGTACCGATTATCGCTGTTCCCACAACAGCAGGTACAGCCGCCGAGGTAACAATTAACTACGTTATCACCGATTCAGATAAAAACCGCAAGATGGTTTGCGTTGACGTACACGATATACCGGTTGTTGCCGTTGTTGACCCTGATATGATGTCAACTATGCCAAAAGGACTTACAGCCGCAACAGGTATGGATGCGCTTACACACGCAATTGAGGGCTATATCACAAAGGGAGCGTGGGAGCTTTCCGATATGTTCCACTTAAAGGCAATCGAAGTTATTTCACGTTCGCTTCGTGACGCTGTAAATAACACAAAAGAGGGCAGAGAGGGAATGGCTCTCGGTCAGTATATCGCAGGAATGGGCTTCTCAAATGTCGGACTCGGCGTTGTTCATTCTATGGCTCATCCTCTCGGAGCTCTTTATGATACGCCCCACGGTGTTGCCAATGCAATTATTCTTCCTACAGTTATGGAGTACAATGCTCCTGCAACAGGCGATAAATATAAGTATATCGCAAAGGCAATGGGTGTAGACGGCGTCGAAGAAATGAGCGTTGACGAATACCGCAAGGCAGCAATTGACGCAGTTAAGCAGCTTTCAGAGGACGTAGGTATTCCTGCTGATCTGAAAGAAATTGTAAAGCCCGAGGATATTCCGTTCCTTGCTCAGTCTGCCTACGATGACGCTTGCAGACCGGGTAATCCCAGAGATACAAGCGTCGAGGAGATAACAGAGCTTTATAAAAGCCTTATGTAAAATTTACATATGAATTCTAAAAAAGGAGAGTTGTGTTTGAAGCATATTAATATGATGGTGATTGTTCTGTAAACGGGAGGTTTGCAAAACAATTCAGCAATCCTCCCGTAAATTCGGATACATCTGAATTACAGGAGGAAATCACTTGAACAGAGAAAATAAGAGAAGAAAATTTGAAAAGGGATATTATAAAACCAATCCGTGCAACGATAGCTTTACCTGCAAAGTGTGTACAAGACTTGTTACACCTGAAAATGCAGGAAGCACTCACCGAAACCATTGTCCAAACTGTCTTACCAGCCTGCATCTTGATAATGAGCCGGGCGACAGAGAGTCTGACTGCGGAGGAATAATGGATGCAATCGGAGTATGGGTTAGAAAAAACGGTGAATGGGCAATAATTCATCGCTGCAGAAGATGTGGTAAATTAAGCTCCAATCGTGTGGCTGCTGATGATAATCCGATGAAGCTTATGTCAATAGCCTTAAAGCCGTTGTGCACACCGCCTTTCCCAATAGAAAGAATTGAGGAAATGACCAAGTTTATGGGCGGTGACGGAAGTCTTTATCCTAATTCAAAGTAATAAGTAATTGCTTATAAGAAAACAGCCTTCGAATAAAAAACCGAAGGCTGTTGATTTTAGTCCGAAAAAAGTAAATAAAAATATATACCCTAACATTTTTATTATATCATATTGAATAATTAAGTTCAATAGATTTTATAAAAATAAAATTTTAAATATTTTTAATAAAAGTGTTGACAATGTTAAAAATGTTGTGTATAATATAGACAAAGAAAAGGAAATAAAAGGAGGTCTTAAATATGATGAAAAGAAAACTTCCAATTAGACATATCAAAGACTTTTTACGGAGCTTACCCCCCAACATATAAAACCGGGTACGGTAAGTAACGGTTAAAGCTAACTTGTTTGTGTCGGAACAACTGATCATTTAGATGTTATAAAACATAAATGAATAAAAATATAAATTAAAAAGATCAAGTAATAGTGTTCCGGAATTAACTTAACAGTCTGATTTATCTTATAATTGTAATAATATCTTTAAAATATAATCAAATTCAAATTAGAGATATAATAAGGTATTATTAATGAAAACGTAAATTTCATTTGCAGACTGTATCGTCCCAATAAGTGAATTTTAATAATTTACGATTTGTGCTCGGTAAAACTGATTTCTCAAATAATTTAATATATATCGGAAATTTATTAATGGTGGTTAGACCAATGAGAAGTTAACTTAATGTTCATAATTAATATGAATAGGAGAAATTTCCAATGTACAGGTAATTTTATTAATATAAAAAATAAATTACAAAGGATTGAGTCCAAAGTACAATTAAGTTTAACAACAGCTGTTTAAAAACATAATTAATACTCAAAGAGTATTAAAAAATTAGATTTGATACAATATAAAATTATAAAATATCAAAAATAAAGAAAATAATAAACAGCAAACAAATTCAAAAACAATAAGCGGTGATTGTAATAACAATCACCGCTTTTCTCTTCTGCAGGAGCAATTCAATTCAATCTGATACTTCAAATTAACCGGCGTTTTTAAGCTGGAGTCTTAATTTATCAGAAATCATTGCGATAAATTCACTGTTAGTAGGCTTGCCTCTGTCATTGTGGATTGTATATCCGAAATAAGAGTTAAGCACATCTATATCGCCTCTGTCCCAGGCAACCTCGATTGCGTGTCTGATAGCACGCTCAACTCTTGATGAAGTCGTTTCGTATTTTTTTGCAACAGAAGGATATAATTGTTTTGTAACAGCATTAATTATTTCCGGTTTCTCAACGGACATAATAATTGAATCCCTAAGATAATGATACCCTTTAATGTGTGCAGGAACTCCGATTTCGTGAAGAATCTCGGTAACCTTAAGCTCTATTCCGAAAATATCAAGATTCATTGTCTTATTAAGCACATTATCACGATTTTTCTTTACCAGCCCAACAATGTTTTCACACATTTCTTCAATGTTGTATGGTTTTAAAACAAAGTAGGTTGCACCGGAGCACATTATTTCTCTTTCAAGCACGGGACTGTGGAATGATGAAAAAACAATAAAAATCGGCGGATGTTGATTTTGTCGTTTAATGTTCCGCATTACTCCTATTGCATCGAGCCTTGTCATAAAAGAATCCATTAAAACAGCATCAGGTTGTTCCTGAATAATGCGGTTCATAAGCTCGTCTCCGTCTTTTGCACAGAACGATGCAGAAATATTAAAACTTTGCAATACTTTTAAATTTTCCTGCGAAAATTCCGTTGCGTCATCGGTGATGATTAATCTAATGTTGTTGTCCATTGTGAAATTCCCCCAAAATTTTGTTGTGAATTAATATTACCACAAAATGGTAAACTTGGCAATACTTTCCATATAATTTTTTTAAAAAATTGAAAAAATATTTTAATTAAGATTTTTCGACAATGAAAAATCTTCAATATATGGGGTTATTCGTCATAATTCGTCACCATATTTTGTGCTGTTACTCCATATCCCTCAGACGGATTGTTAAGAAAGACATGTGTAACAGCACCGACAAGTTTGTTATTTTGTATAATCGGACTTCCGCTCATACCCTGCACTATGCCGCCACAGCGTTTTAGCAATTTTTCATCTGTAATTCTTATTACAAAGTTTTCATTAGAGTCAGAATCAAGATTGACTATTCTTTCAATTTCAATTGAATAGCATTGAGGATCCTCTCCGTCAATTGTTGTACACACCTGTGCGCTTCCTGTTTTAACGTCAGTATTATCTGCGATTTCTATTCTTGTTTCTTTATTAGAAAAATTGTCAGATATTGTTCCGTATACTCCGACATCCGTATTTTTTGTAAGATAACCGATTGAACTGTCGGTAAAATAACCGTTCAGGCTTCCTGCTTTCCCGAACCTGCTTTTTGTTACGCCGTTAATATTTGCATGAACTGCTTCCCCTGAACCCAGTGGTAAAAGCAGGGACGTATCATTGTCACAGATCCCGTGTCCGAGTGCTGCAAAATAATTTTTATCGGTATCGTAATACGTGATGGTACCGATTCCTGCACAGCTGTCTCTGACCCATGCACCGATAAGATACATTCCTACCGTATTCTTTTGAGGTGTTACATTTTTAGTCAGCTCTTTGCCGTCTCTTTCAATTTTGAGAGTCAATGTTCCGCCGTTTGAATTTACTGCCGCTTTCTGCAAGGCTTCATTAGTACAGATGACTTCTCCGTTAGCTTCCTTTATAATGTCATTTACTTTTAATCCGCCCTCCTTTGCAGGGCAGATATATTTATTTCCGTCATAATAACTTTCAAGATTAATTATGACTACTCCGTTGTTGTAGAATTTAACACCAAACGGCTGACCTCCAAGATAAACGCTTTGAATTTCGCTTTCAGATACTGCCGTAATTTGAGAAGAACCGAGTAAAATTGCTCCTGTTAAGGCAACTGATAATATTTTTTTAATTTTTTTCAAAAAAATCACCTTCTTTCCGTTGCCTTTATTATCGTTTGCATTTATAATATAGATAAAACAGGGTTTAGAATATTAAAATTATATTTGGAATTAATCCTTTTATCTTTTAGATAAAATCGTGATTTTTTCTAAATATTTTCTTAATTTAAATGATTTTCAATTTATGAGGTATTTATGGCAGATTTTCAAAGAGAACTTACAGGATTAAGCGACGAGGAAGTAAAACAACGAGTAAGTGAAGGAAAGGTAAATATTTCTTCAAATTTAAAAACAAAGTCGATTAAGCGTATTTTTTATGACAACATTTGTACGTTGTTTAATGCGATAAATGTTGTTCTGTTTATTGCGCTTTTGGTTGTCGGCTCCTATAAAAATATGCTTTTTATGGGAATTGTGCTTGCAAACATTACAATAGGAATCGTTCAGGAAATTCGTTCCAAAATCAGCGTTGATAAACTGACAATACTTTCCGAGAAAAAGGTCAGCGTTCTGAGAAATGAAAAAATCATTGAGATTAGTAAGGAAGAAATTGTTCTTGATGATATTCTTGTTCTTTCTCGAGGCAGTCAGATTCCTGCCGATTGCATTGTCTGTAAAGGCGAATGTAAGGTAAACGAGAGCCTGCTAACCGGCGAATCCGATTTAATATTGAAGAAAGAAAACGACGAGCTTCTGTCAGGCAGCTTTATTGCATCGGGTAAATGCTTTGCAAGGGTTAATAAGGTAGGTGCTGATTGTTACGCCGCAAAAATTAATAACGAAGCAAAATACATCAAGAAGGTAAATTCCCAGATTCTCAAATCCTTTAATTTCATTATTAAGCTTTGCACGTTTGTAATTTTTCCCATAGGTATTTTCTTCTTTTTCCGTCAGTTCGGAATACAGGGAGGAGATATTCAAGGCACTGTTGTCAGCACGGTTGCGGCGATTGACGGAATGATACCGAAAGGAATGATATTGCTCACAAGCACCGTCCTTGCCGTATCTGTTATCCGAATGTCGTCAAAAAAGGTTCTTGTTCAGGAGATGTATAGTATTGAATCCCTTGCAAGAGTAGATGTTCTTTGTCTTGATAAAACAGGAACGCTGACGACTGATAAAATGAACGTAACCGATATTATAAATTTTGCAGTTGATGAAAACGAGGTTAAAACAGCACTTTCTTCAATTGTTTCTGCATCGGATGAAATAAATGCTACTCTTTATGCAATAAAAGACTTCGTAGGTGAAACAAAACCTCTGAATTGCAGTAAATTCGTTCCTTTTTCTTCTGAAACAAAATGGTCAGGCGGTACATTCTATAACGGAAAATCCTATGTTGTCGGTGCGGCTG
>CAZNUF010000079.1:0-6041 GCA_964576125.1 uncultured Ruminococcus sp.
TGCCCGATTCGCAGACCGACCGTTTTATGGTAAGAATTTCAATGGGCTATCCCGATAATGACGCCGAGTGCAAAATGCTCTTGAACCGCAGTCACAGCAATCCGCTTGACGACGTCAACTGCGTTGTGACAAAAGAACAGCTTTTTGATATGCAGAACAGCGTAAAAGAGGTTTTCGTAAAAAGGGAAATTGCGGAGTATATCGTTTCGCTTGTTTCGGCTACGAGAAACAGCAATCTGATTTTGCGTGGTGCAAGTCCGAGAGCAACGCTTTCGCTTACCGATATGGCAAAGTCGGCGGCATATGCCGCAGGCAAGGACTACGTTACTCCGCAGGATATTCAGAATGTGTTTCTGCCCACCCTCGGTCACAGAATAATTTTAAGCTCCGAATCGGTTTCAAGACACTTAGGCAGTGAGCAGGTGCTCAAGCATATTTTGACAAAGGTCAGAGTGCCGAGGATTTAGTTATGATAAAAAACATTGTAATCTATCTTTTACTTCTCATCTCTGCCTTCGTTTTCAACATCTTTTACTTCGGTTGGTTTTCGTGGTTTCTGCTTGTATTGACAATTGCAATTCCTCTTGTTTCGCTTATTGTCAGTCTGCCGCTTATGATTTGCAGTGCAATAAACGGAGTTCTTGTTTTTACACACGAGAGTATAAAAATCGGCGATGATTTTTTTGTCGGAATAACAGGCAAAAAGGGAAGAGCGGTATTCTGTCCTCGTATAAAAATTAAGCTGAATGTTAATAATGATTTTTGCAGTCAGAGCGAAAAGCTGAAAATCATTTATTCGGGCACGCTCAAAAAGCCGTTTTATACGAAATGCAATAAGCTTTCAAAGCACTGCGGCTGTGTTAATTTTACGTCCAAATATGCCAAAATCTACGATATGACGGGGATTTTCTTTATCCCGATAAGGCTTGACTGCAACATAAGCTGTGACGTTATGCCAAAGACGAAAAAGCCTTCCGTTCTGCCCGACAGCAGTAAAATTTCAATTTTAGGCTACAAGCCGAAAAACGGCGGATTTTCCGACTACTACGAGTTAAGACAGTACCAAAGCGGCGACAGCCTTAAGAATATCCATTGGAAATTATCTTCAAAATACGATGATTTGATTGTGCGTGAGCCGAGCACTCCGATTTACAGACAATTTTATGTAAGGCTGTTGTTCACTCAAAACGCTGATACAAATGACGATATTCTGGCTCGGTTTATGTACGTCTGCAATTACCTGAACAAAAACGGTGCACCTTGCCTTGTGTTTAATAAAGGCAGAGAGATTTCTTCAATTTCCGATTCCTCACAGCTGAAAGATTTTATCAAAGCGTTGTACAGAAATCAGCCTTACAACACTTGCTTTGCCGATACAGCACCCTCGCTTGTGTATGCAATCGGGGAGAGCGTTGAGGAGGTGAGCGGAGTATGAAGAACAAAACCGAATTTTTCGTAAGCTCTGCCACTTCGCTTACGCTTGTGCTTTCTTTGATATGGTGCTTGTCCTCTTCATTTTCTATCTCGGCGTCACCTTTTGTTGTGGGAATGTCAACTTTGATTTTCACCTCGTATTTTGCGCTGATTGCAAAGCTTGCAGACCGAAAATCAACCTTTCTTATTTGCCACCTCGTAACGGCGGCAGTGTTTATTTTTACGGTGCTGTTTTCGTTTGCGGCACTGCTTTCGCAAGTCAATTACGCAGTAAACTGTGTGCTTGAAATTTACTCAAAATATCTGCCCTGTCCTGCCTCGGTAGTTTTTTCTTCAACAAAATCAGTCAGCGCAGACTATTTATTCGTATTGCTTTCGTTTTTGTTAAGTTCGGCTTTTGTAAATTCGCTTGTGCGCATAAGAAGGGTTTATCCGATACTTATGCTGTCGGTGCTTGTTCTCGTTCCGTGCTTTATTATCATTGACACGCTCCCGTCCCTTGTACCCTTGGTAGTTTCAGTATCACTGCTTTTTGCACTGTATATCACGTCATTTGTTCGCAGAAAAAATCCGTCGCAGAGCGGAGCGGTTATGCTTGGTGCAGCTGCCGTTATTCTGGTTGTTTCAATAATAATCTGCTATATATTTCCTGTAGAGAATTATAAAAGATATGACTGGCAGGATAGCTTGTTGAATTACGCCGAGAGAATAACGGGAATAAAGGGCGGAAAAAGTTTTGATTCAAAGATTTCATCGGTCGGTAATCTTATTACCGATACTGAGGACCTTTCAAAGCTCGGTAAGCTTGAACAGCAGGGCAGAAAGGTTATGAGAATACTCACCGACAATGGGGGCACAATGTACCTCAAGGGCGTTTCGTATGCAAACTACTCGGAAAATAAGTGGACGATTCTCACAGACGAGCAGAACGAGTCACGTCCGCAGGATTACAACTCCTTTACCATGACAAAGAACGACTCCGAAAAATCATCGTCCTTAAGCATTATTACGGAAAACGGAGAGAATATAATGTACACTCCGTATTTCACAAAGGAAATTCCGAAGGATTTTGAAACCGTCAGCGACGTGCTTGTAAAAAACAATTTAAAATATGTTTCCTATGAGTTGAATTACCTGCCGTACTCTGAAAACGAGGAATACTATTCAAGCACATCTTCGTCGTATTATGAATACAAGGATTTTGTCTACGATACCTACACACAGCTTCCCGAGGAAACAAGGGATAAGCTGATTGAAATAGGCGAACAGAACGGAATATATTTACCGAGATACGGCGGAGATGAAAACGAGGACATTTCCTTATACGGCTTTAAAACAAATGCGCAGTTTGCAAAGCTTGTAAAGGACTTTGTTTCATCACGTGGCTACTACTCGCTTGATGCAGAAACTATGCCCGAGGGAGAGGATTTCCCGGTATGGTTTCTGTCAAAGGCAAAGTCGGGCTACTGCGTTCACTATGCGGCTGCTGCAGCGGCAGTGCTTCGAGCCTACGGAGTGCCGACAAGGTACGTTACAGGTTACCTTGTCAATGCAAAGACAGGGGAGTGGACGGTTGTTTCCTCTGACAATGCACACGCTTGGGCAGAGTACTTTGACGATGAAATGGGTTGCTGGATTCCGCTTGACGCAACACCGCCGTCTTTTGAGCCGGCACAGTATAATGCGGCAACAGAAGAAACAAAAGCGACGCAGAATAATACTCAGGCTGAAACCGAGCCGACAACAACAATCGCCCAATCGGAAACAACTGTTCCGCAGACAACCTATGCAAATGTCAATGCAGCAAACAATAATTCCGATAAAGAAAATAATAGTTTCGGTGCAATTCAAATTGTTTTGTCGGTGATAATCATATTATTGTTACTTGCGGCGGCAGTACTAATCAGGCGTAAAATCCTGCTTGCAATCAGAAATAATCATTTTTCAAAGGGCAGAAATAACAGTAGGGCGATTTGTATTTATCGTCACATTGAATCCCTCGGCAGATTTTCAAATAATATAATTCCTGACGAGATAAAGGAAATTGCGCTGAAAGCAAGGTTCAGCAGTCATACGATTAGCACAGATGAGCTGAAAACGCTTATATCTTATCACGACGACGCTGAAAAGGAGCTTTTGCGTAACAGCTCAAAATTCAAGAGGTTTTATTTTAAATTCATTCTTGTTCTGACAAAATAAAAACAGGACTGCACAATTTACGGTAAGTTTTACTGTAATTGTGCAGTCCTGCTATTTTTTAATTTAGACTTTTGAATTTAGAATGAAAATCTGAAATGCTCATTTAATCAGCCTGATATCAGGCTTCTACCCAATCAATAAAATGGTAGCTTTCAAGAATCTGGAAGTAACGGGCAAGTCGTTCATAAAGCGGTTTAGCCTTTTCGCCGAATTCCTTGTCAACCGCTTCTCCGATTTCAATAATGTTTGATTTACCGTCAATCAGCGGCCAGACAAAGCTGCCAAGACTGTCAAGATGAATATAGCTTATCTTCGGACGGCGAAAAACAACTTGAGCAATACGATTTGCCCAACCCTTGTTTTCAATCTCCAAGGTTACAATTCCCTTTTCGTCTTTACTCCATTTAATTTCCGGACTACAAGTAGGGATTTTTTCAAGATAGTTTTTTGTGATTACATTTTTCTTTTTCATTTTTTATCGGACTTCTTAGATGTTGTTTTCCAAAGGCTGAATTTCAGCAGACATAGAATTATTAATGCAAATACAATAAGACTGCCGATTTGTGAAGCCCATGTGGGAAGATTAATAAAACCTGACAGGTCGATAAATGAGCCAAAGCCGAATACTGCAAGAATTGCAAGGATAATACCTACTAATCCTTCGCCTGCAATCATACCGGAACAGAACAGTATTCCATCATTGATGATGCCTTTCTTTTTGTCGCTTTCCTTCATTCTGTCAAAGAAAAGACGAATCAAGCCGCCGACCATAATGCACGCATTGAGTTGAACGGGCAGATAAATTCCGATTGCAAACGGCAGTACGGGAATGCCGAGGATTTCAATAAATAAAGCTAAAAATACACCAATCAGTATAAGTCCCCACGGCAGATTACCGCCCATAATTCCCTCAATTACCATTTTCATCAGAGTCGCCTGAGGAGCGGCAAGTTCCTGTGTACCGAAGCCCCATGCGCTGTCGAGAAGATATAATGTTCCGCCGATTGCAAGAGCTGCGGCAATAACACCTATTAATTCGCCGATTTGCTGTTTCTTTGGAGTTGCGCCAAGCAGATAACCCGTCTTTAAATCCTGCGAGGTATCGCCGGCAATAGCAGATACAATGCAAATAATCGAACCGATAGCAATAGCAGCCTGCATACCCGAAGCACCTGCTTCGCCTGTAAGCTTAAGAATAAGAGTAGTAATAAGAAGCGTTGCGATAGCCATACCCGAAACAGGGTTGTTGCTGGAACCTACCAGACCTACCATACGTGATGAAACGGTTGCAAAGAAGAATCCGAAGATAACAACTATAATTGCACCGAGGAGGGAGATAGGGATTGCAGGGATGAGCCAGACAGCAAGAGTAAGAAGCAAAATGGAAATCAAGACAAATCTGATATTCAAATCCTGAGCTGTTCTTGCCGGATTCTGATTTTTGCTTCCGCTCATTCCCTTGATTGCGTCACGAAATGTGCGAACAATAAGAGGAAGTGATTTAATAAGGCTTATGACTCCGCCTGCGGCAAGTGCGCCTGCACCGATATAGCGAATATATGTACTCCAGATTCCGCTTGCACCGCTGTCTGCGAATATTTCTCCGACTGATACCGTTCCGGGATACATAGTTATGCTGCTGCCGAAAAGTACAATCATAGGTATAAGCACAAGCCAGCTTACAAGACCTCCTGCGAACATATAGGATGAAATTTTCGGACCGCATATATATCCTACGCTCATTACTGCCGGATAAATCTGTGTTCCGATAGCACCGGGATAGGTTTTTGCTGTACCCTCAATTGACACCTCTCCGGGAACAACCTTAAGACCGTCAATTATGAATTTAAAGAATGCGGCAAATCCCATGCCTGCAAATACGGTTGAAGCACTAGAACCGCCCTCTTCGCCTGCGAGCATAACCTCTGCACATGCCTGACCTTCGGGATAGGGCAGGACACCGTGCTCACGGACAATAAGAGCATTGCGGAGCGGTACCATAAAGAATACGCCGAGCAGACCGCCGATAAGAGCAATTAATGTGATTTCAAGCAGATTTGGTTTTTCCATAACACCGTCGCTTGCCCATAAAAACAGAGCAGGCAGGGTGAAAATTGCACCGGCAGCAAGCGATTCACCTGCTGAACCGATAGTTTGTACCATATTACTTTCCAGAATTGAGTTTTTTCGCATAATAATGCGTATAACGCCCATAGCAATTACGGCAGCTGGGATAGAAGCAGATACCGTCATACCTACTCTCAATCCCAGATAGGCATTTGCAGCGCCGAATATTATTGCGAGCAGTATACCCATAATGATTGATGTTACGGTCAGCTCCGGCGTTATTTTTTCGGCAGGAATATATGGCTTGAATTCCTTGTTGCTTTTCATTTTTTCTCCTTATT
>CAZNUF010000080.1:0-3013 GCA_964576125.1 uncultured Ruminococcus sp.
AGGTGCTCCGCTTAAAGCAGCAGTATTTCTTCTGCTCTGCTTCACTTCAGGACATCCTTCGCCGCTACAAGGCAAAGCACGGCAATGATTTCAGCTTCTTTGCAAAGGAAAACGCAATTCAGCTTAACGATACTCATCCTGTTTCCTGCGTTCCCGAGCTTGTAAGACTTCTTCAGAACGAAGGCTTGAACTTTGATGAAGCATTTGAAATCGCAAGAAAGACATGCTCATATACTAACCACACAGTTTTAGGCGAGGCTCTTGAGAAGTGGCCTGCTGACCTTATGACTCAGGTTATTCCCGAAATTTACCACATCATCTGCCTTATTGCCAACAAGTGCCAGGAAGAGCTTACTTCAAAGGGCGTTTCCGAAGAAATGAAGGCAAAGATGCGCATTGTTGACGGCAATGTTGTTCATATGGCAAGACTTGCAACATATGCCGCTACTTATGTAAACGGTGTTGCACAGCTCCACACAGAAATTCTCAAGGACGACGTTCTCAAGGAGTGGTATCAGGTATATCCCGAAAGATTCCAGAACAAGACAAACGGTATCACACAGCGCCGTTGGTTAGGTCTTTGCAACCCCGAGCTTTCTGCTCTTATCACAGAAAAGGTCGGCTCTGACGAGTGGCTCACAGACCTTTCACTCATCTCAAAGCTCAACGACTGTATGGACGCAAGAACAATCACAAAGTTCAACAACATCAAGAAGAAGAAAAAGGTTCAGCTTGCCGAGTACATCAAGAAGATGGACGGCTTTGATGTAAACCCCGATTCAATCTACGATGTTCAGGTTAAGCGTCTTCACGAGTACAAAAGGCAGCTCCTTAACGCTTTCTCCATTATGACAATCTACTTCAGATTAAAGGAGAAGAAGCTCACTAACTGGACTCCCACAACATTCATCTTCGGTGCAAAGGCAGCTCCCGGTTACGCAAGAGCAAAGGCAATCATCAAGTACATCAACGAGATTGCAAACCTTGTAAACAACGACCCCGATACAAAGGATCTCCTTCAGGTTTACTTCATTTCAAACTACAACGTTTCCTACGCTGAAAAGATTGTTGTTGCCGCTGATATTTCAGAGCAGACTTCAACAGCAGGTCTTGAGGCTTCGGGTACAGGTAATATGAAGTTTATGCTCAACGGAGCAGTTACACTCGGCACATACGACGGTGCTAACATCGAAATCGCAGAGTGTGCAGGCGAAGAGAACGAGTACATCTTCGGCGCAAGAGTTGAAGATATTGAAAGACTTAAGAAAGAGGGCTACAACCCCAAGGCTCTTTACGACGCTAACCCCGAAATCAAGAGAGTTATCGATACACTTATCGACGGCACATTTGATGACGACGGCGCACAGGGCGAGGGAAGCTTCAGAGAGCTCCACGACGCACTCCTCAAGGGTACTTCTTGGCAGGTTGCTGACCACTACTTCCTCCTTTACGATCTTCCCCTTTATGTTGACGCAAAAATCAAGGCTAACGCTGATTATGCAGACAGAAAGGCATTCGGTAAGAAGTGCCTGATGAACGTTGCAAACGCAGGCAAGTTCTCATCAGACCGTGCTATCGTAGAGTATGCAAAGGAAATCTGGCATACTTCCTACAAGGGTATGAAGAAGAAATAATTTGCCGAACATTCAGGTTCGCAATATGCAAAAACAAGTCGGACTGACCGTAGGTCGGTTCGGCTTGTTTTAATTCGGAATTGCGGTTGAGTGGATAGGTTGTAATAATAGAAAAGTTTAGTTCCCGAATTATGCATTTATTATCTACGGAGGTGTTTTTATGCTAAATGCTCTTTTACTAACGGCAGGAATTGAATTTTATGTGTTTTTAGTTCAGTTTGCATTCTTTATTCTGCAAATAGTTTCATTCTGGATGCTGTTTCAAAAAGCCGATGTCGCAGGCTGGAAAAGTATTATCCCGATTTACAGCAACTGGAAAATGTTTGATATTGTGTGGAAAACAAAATATTTCTGGTTTACTTTAGGCTTGTCAGTCGTTTACTCAGTGCTTATGTATTTAGTTCAGAACGTAATAACTACAGGCGTGTTCTTCGTAGTATTGACCGTTGTTCGACTGATAGTTTTATTTTTCACTTGTATGCTTGAATTTTTCTTCTGCCGAAATCTTGCCCGTTCATACGGAAAGGGCGACGGTTTCGTATTCGGCTTGTTCTTCCTCTATCCGATTTTCATTTTGATTCTCGGACTCGGAAATTCAAGATTTGTCAGCAAAAAATAATTGTGAATGGTAAAAAAACGGAGCACCGCTTTTCAGCGATGCTCCGAATTTTTATGCAATATTAATCTTATTTAAAATATTTTACGCCGCTTTCAAAAATCTGCTGGTCTTTTGCAAACGGTACGTTCTTGTAGAGGTTTTCGCCCTTTCTTTCACTGTGTCCCATCTTTCCGAGAACTCGTCCGTCGGGAGAGGTGATACCCTCAATTGCACAAATTGAGCCGTTTACGTTGTACGCAATTTCCGAGCTGGGATTGCCGTTTAAATCAACGTACTGCGTAGCAATCTGTCCGTTTTCTGCAAGTGCCTTGACTGTTTCAATATCAGCCATAAATCTGCCCTCGCCGTGCGATACAGGAACTGCGAATACATCGCCTGCGTTCACGTTTGCAAACCACGGTGACTTGACCGAAGTAACCCTTGTATAAGCCATATGCGAAATATGTCTGCCGATTGTGTTGAACGTCAGCGTCGGGTCGGTCGGCTTTAACTCACGGATTTCGCCGTAGGGAACAAGTCCCAGTTTGATAAGAGCCTGGAATCCGTTGCAGATACCGAGCATAAGACCGTCACGGTTCTTTAACAGCTCGTTTACAGCCTCGGCAATTCTCGGATTGCGGAAGGTTGTCGCAATAAATTTGCCCGAACCGTCAGGCTCGTCACCGCCGCTGAAACCGCCGGGGAGCATAATCATCTGTGAGGTCTTTATAATCTGCTCCATTCTGTCGATTGTCTCCTCAATTCCCTTTGAGGTGAGGTT
>CAZNUF010000080.1:3113-6010 GCA_964576125.1 uncultured Ruminococcus sp.
CAAGGATTTCAGAAATTTCAGCAGACTTTTCGCCCATCGTAACTTTTCCGTCATCTGTTACAACACCTAAATCATAGCTTAATACGCTTTCTTCAAGCTCTGCGCCGTCTGCAAGCTCAAGCACAAGCGAGCCTGAAAGCGGAGCGAAAAGCTCGTCATTTGTAAGCTCTTTTGCAAACTTAAAGCCGTAGCTGTTGCCGAAGCAAGCCTTGCATACGCTTGCGCTGGCACCGCCCTCTTTAACAACGGACGCCGAAAGCACCTTGCCGCTTTCACAGAGTGCGTAAACTGCGTTGTACATTTCAATCAGCTTGTCCCAGTCGGGCATAAGCGTTTCCTTGTTCTCGGGAACAGGAACGTAGATTACCTTTGAGCCGGCGTTCTTGAACTCGGTTGAGATTGTCTTTGACGCCTTTGTCATAGAAACGGCAAAGCTTACGAGCGTGGGGGGAACGTCAATATCCTCAAACGTACCTGACATACTGTCCTTACCGCCGATTGACGGAAGTCCGAGCTTGAGCTGTGCCTCCATTGCGCCAAGAAGTGCGGCGGCAGGCTTGCCCCAACGCTCGGGAACGTCCTTTAATCTTTCAAAATATTCCTGGAATGTAAGTCTTGCTTTCATCGGGTTTGCGCCGATTGCAAGGAGCTTTGAGAGCGACTCAACAACTGCGTAAGCCGAGCCGTGGAACGGACTCCAGCGTGAAACACCCGGGATAAAGCCAAAGCTCATTGCGGTTGCGTCGTCTGTTTCGCCCTTTTCAAGCGGAATTTTAGCCGCCATTGCTTCCTGAGGTGTAAGCTGGTTTTTGCCGCCGAACGGCATAATTACCGTAGCCGCACCGATTGATGCGTCAAAACGCTCTGCAAGACCGATTTGAGAGCAAACCTCAAGTCTGCCCATATTCTCACAAACTGCCTTTTCAAACGGCATATCCCTGAGAATTTCGGGGCACTGCTCTCTATAGCAGTCCTCTGCCTTGGGAGCAGTGATATAAGCCTTTGCAACCTGAGTAACACCGTTTGTATTTAAGAATTCACGGCTGAGGTCAACAATCTTGTCGCCTCTCCAGTTCATTGTAAGTCTGGGATTCTCGGTTACAACTGCAACAGCGGTAGCCTCAAGGTTTTCCTTTTCAGCCTCGCTGATGAATTTTTCAACGTCGTTTTTATCAAGAACGACAGCCATTCTCTCCTGACTTTCGGAGATTGCAAGCTCCGTACCGTCAAGACCATCGTATTTCTTCGTCACTTTGTCAAGGTCAACCGTAAGACCGTCTGCAAGCTCGCCGATTGCAACGCAGACGCCGCCTGCACCGAAGTCGTTGCATCTCTTAATCAGCTTTGCAACGTCGGGATTTCTGAACAAGCGCTGAATTTTGCGCTCTGTGGGCGGATTACCCTTCTGCACCTCTGCACCGCAGGTTTCGATTGAGCTTTCAGTGTGAGCCTTTGACGAGCCTGTTGCGCCGCCGCAGCCGTCACGTCCTGTTCTGCCGCCGAGAAGTACGATTACATCATCGGGAGCGGGAACCTCACGGATTACGTTCTCCTTGGGAGATGCGCCGATAACTGCGCCGATTTCCATTCTCTTTGCAACATAGCCCTTGTCGTAAAGCTCAACAACCTGTCCTGTTGCAAGACCAATCTGGTTGCCGTAGGAGCTGTAGCCCTGAGCCGCACCTGTTGTAATCTTTCTTGACGGGAGCTTGCCGTGCATTGTGTCCTTAAACGGAATTGTCGGGTCGCCCGAGCCTGTTACACGCATAGCCTGATAAACATATGAACGTCCCGAAAGCGGGTCACGAATTGCACCGCCAAGGCACGTAGCCGCACCGCCGAACGGCTCAATTTCAGTCGGGTGGTTATGAGTTTCGTTCTTGAACTGAACAAGCCACTTTTCTGTTTTGCCGTCGATTGTAACGGGCACTTCAATCGAACAGGCGTTGATTTCTTCACTTTCGTCAAGGTCGGGGATAAGTCCCTTTTTCTTTAAGGACTTCATTCCGATTAAAGCCATATCCATAAGCGACACGATTCTTGTTGTGTCCTTGCCGTACACTTCGTCACGAGTGTCGTAGTACTCCTGCAAAGCGTCCTCAATAACCTTGCCAAGAGCGTTCTTCTCAACCTCAACCTCGCTTAAGCGTGTGAGGAAGGTTGTGTGACGGCAGTGGTCCGACCAGTAGGTGTCGATTACACGAAGTTCTGTAACGCTGGGGTCACGCTTTTCTGTGTCACGGAAATAGTCGCGGCAGAATTTGAGGTCTGCAAGAGTCATTGCAAAGCCCATTGAGCCGTAGTAGTCAGCCATTTCCTCGTCATTCCATTTTATAAAGCCTTCAACACGCTTAACGTCCTCGGGAACAGGAATTTCCATATCAAGCGTTTCGGGCTTTTCAAGAGAGGCAAGACGGCTTTCGACGGGGTTGATGAGGTACTCCTCAACCTTTGTAAGCTCGTCGTCTGTGATGTCGCCTTTAAGAGCGATAACCCTTGCGGTCAGCACCTTGCATCTGTCGCCCTGTGTAAGAAGCTGAACGCACTGCTCAGCAGAGTCACCTCGCTGGTCGTACTGACCGGGGAGATACTCCATAGCAAAAACCTTCCAGCCGCTTTCAACAGGCAGAGTTTCTTCGTAGATAACGTCTGCGTTCGGCTCGGAAAGCACAATGCCCTTTGCCTTGTCGTATTCGTCCCTTGTAAGTCCCTCAATATCGTAGCGCACGATATAGCGCAAATCGGTGACGGACCTCATACCCAGATTGTGGCGGATGTCCCACAAGGTCTGCTTTGCAAGGACGTTAAAACCGTCTTTTTTCTCAACAAATAATCTTATTACGTCTGACATAAATTATCTGCCTCCCGTATTTTATATTCCTCTATATAATAACACG
>CAZNUF010000081.1:0-5868 GCA_964576125.1 uncultured Ruminococcus sp.
TTAAAAAATCACCGATTGTATTCTCGTTTCGCTCGGCGCAATGTCGAGCGTGAAGTCACTTCTGAATTTCAGTCCTGCCCTTTCAAGGCTTGAAATCGCCGTTGCAAGCGCAAGCTCGGGCGTGTTGTTCTGCTCGCTTAAATGTCCGAGCATTAGTCGGAGCGTACCGCTTTTTACCAAATCTGCAAGTTCGTATGCACAGGCGGCATTTGAAAGGTGTCCTTTTGGTGACAAAATTCTCTGCTTTAAATAAAACGGATAAATTCCGTTTTTCAGCATTTCAATATCGTGGTTTGATTCAAGCACAACAAAGTCACTACGCTTTGCCGCATCTCTCACACCGTCAAGCATTACGCCCATATCGGTTGCAATCAGTGCCGATTTTCCGTCGGAAGCGGTAACACGATAGCAACAGCTTTCTGCGGCATCGTGAGGAGTGTTAATTCGCTCAACAAGCATATTGCCGACTGATACCACGTTTTCTATTACTTTTGCATCAAAACTCGGGAGGATTTTTTCCGTTCTTGCAAGCTCGCCTAACGTACCCTCGCTTGCAAAAATCTTAAAGCCGTACTTCTTTACTAGCACCTTTAAAGCACTGCAATGATCTGTGTGCTCGTGCGTAATGAACACTGCGCCGACGTTCTGCATTTTCAGCCCGTTAGCCTCCATTGCGTTTTCAATCTGCTTGCACGACCTTCCTGCGTCAATCAGAACGCCCTCCGATGACGTGCCTATGTAATAGCTGTTGCCCTTACTGCCGCTGAACAGCGGTACTGCTCTTGCCAAATCAATCAATCCTTATTCGGTAAATATATATCATTCTACCACACTTTTCAGTCTTTTACAACAGCCGTTGACAGCGTAATTCCGAGCCAGACACCTAAAATACAGCACACTGCGCTTAACACTGCATAGCACACTGCAAGGATTTTACTTCCGCCGGCAAAAAGATTATAAGCCTCAAGCGAAAAGGTTGAAAAGGTTGTAAAGCCTCCGCAAAGTCCTGTTTTTAAAAACAGCATAAGGCTGTCGTTTACATTACGTTTTGATGCATATCCCACGATAAAGCCGATAAGCAATGCACCGAGGATATTTGTAGCAAAGGTCAGAAGCGGAAATCCGCCCTTGTATGGTATCAGGCTGATTGCATATCTTAACATTGCGCCCACTGCGCCGCCGAGTCCTACAAATAAAAATCCCATAATCATTGCTCCTAAAAGAAAAAGCCGCTTTCAACAGAAAACGGCTTGAATTTATTTTGCTTTTTATGCGCCGAGTTCTTCCTCGTTGTCGCCTGTAAAGTAAACCTTTTTGATGTCAGCACCGAGGGCTCTGAACTTTTCAACGACGTCCTCGTAGCCACGCTCAACGTACTGAATGCTTGAAATTTCGGTTGTACCCTTAACCTCAAGAGCGGCAATAATCATTGCGGCACCTGCACGTAAATCCGTAGCCTTAACAGGAGCGGCTGTAAGCGGTGCTCCGCCTTCGATAATTGCCAGTCTGCCCTCTACAGAAATCTGTGCGCCCATTCTGATAAGCTCGCTGACATACTGATAGCGGTTATCCCATACGTTTTCGTTGATAATGCTTGTACCCGGGACGCTCATAAGAAGTGCGGCAAACTGCGGCTGACAGTCTGTCGGAAAACCGGGGTGCGGCATTGTCTTGATATTACAACGCTTTAAAGGTTTTTTTGTTGCGTCAACCTTGATTGACTCGTCATATTCGGTAATTACAACGCCCATTTCACGAAGCTTTGCCGTAATTGAATCAAGGTGCTTCGGCGTAATGTTATTAACCGTAATGCAACCCCTTGTTGCGGCGGCGGCACACATATATGTGCCTGCTTCAATCTGATCGGGAATGATTGAATATGTCACGCCGTGGAGATAACCCACGCCTCGGATTTTGATGACATCTGTACCTGCACCCCTGATGTCAGCTCCCATTGAGTTGAGGAAGTTCGCAAGGTCAACAATGTGCGGCTCTTTGGCGGCATTTTCGATAATTGTAAGACCCTGCGCCTTGCTTGCCGCAAGCATAATGTTCATTGTTGCTCCAACCGACACAACGTCAAGATAAATGTGGTTGCCTGTAAGCAAACCGTCACATTCAGCCTCAATAATCGCACCGTCAACAAGAGTTGTTCTTGCTCCCATTGCCTCAAAGCCCTTTAAGTGCTGGTCAATCGGACGAACACCGAAATTACAGCCGCCGGGCAGAGCTACCTTTGCCTTGCCGTATTTGCCGAGCAAAGCACCGAGAAGATAATATGAAGCACGCATACCTCTTACCAGATCGGTTGTTGCGTTGCAGGTTCTGATTTTAGTGGGGTCTATATATAAAGATGATTTATTTATTCTTCTTACGTTTGCGCCCATCTGCTGAAGGATTCGGCTTATGAGAGAAACGTCGCTTATGTTTGGAATATTTTCAATCTGACACGGTTCGTCGCAGAGGATAACTGCGGGTATGATTGCAACGGCAGCATTTTTTGCGCCGCTGATGTTTACCTCGCCAAATAAAGGCTTGCCGCCGGTAACTACAAATTTTTCCAATTGTTTACACTCCAATACAGTATTGTTTAGAACTTGCAATAACTAATAAGTGTAGATATTATAAAAAACAAAATGCAAATTATACATTAAACGGCTCTTAAGCCACTAAATATATTACATTTTTATTAAAACACACTATCGGTTGTGGTTACGTATATGTTACGCCACAATTCTTCTACAGAAAATCATACTACAATTTTGTAGTAAAGTCAACGCAATATTAAAATTGTAACCGTTTTTTAGCAAACTTGTACTCAAATTATTAATTAACTGTTACTTTTATTTGAATTATTAACAATCAAAAGAAATCTTTGTTATAATTTCCCTTAAAGAAATAAAAGAAACCCCATTTTTCGCATAAAGAATTAACAAGTTGTAACTTATACCAAACTCAAACTAAAACCTATAATAAAATATATATTTAAGACTTTTTTCATTATATTTTTTCGACTTTTTCTGCACCTCTTTACTTTTTGATATATTTATTGTATAATATGCTTTAAAAGCGATTACTGAAAAGCACTTGCTTTTTGATGAAAAATTAAAAGGACAGGAGGGACAAAAACATAATGATTAGCGGTGCTGAAATTATGGTAAAATGTTTGGAGGCTGAGGGCGTTTCAGTCGTCTTTGGTTATCCGGGTGCTGCAATATGCCCGTTTTACGATAAAATCTATGATTCTGATATAAAGCACATTCTCGTCCGTCAGGAGCAGAATGCCGCTCACGCCGCAAGCGGATACGCTCGCTGCAGCGGCAGACCGGGTGTTTGCGTCGCAACCTCCGGCCCCGGTGCGACAAACCTTATTACGGGTATTGCCACCGCCTACACAGACTCAATTCCGATGATTGCTATCACCGGTCAGGTACGTTCCGATTTGCTCGGACGTGACGTCTTTCAGGAGGCTGACATCACAGGTGCGTGTGAGCCTTTTGTAAAGCACAGCTACCTTGTCAGCAAAACCGAGGATTTGCCACGTGTTTTCAAAGAGGCGTTCCACATTGCCTCAACAGGCAGACAGGGTCCCGTACTTATTGACATTCCCATGGATATTCAGACTAACGAAATTGAGGAGTTTGTCTATCCCGACAGCGTGAACATAATCGGCTACAAGCCCAACACAAAAGGTCACACAATTCAGATAAAGAAAGCGATTGACGCTATCAAGTCAAGCAAACGTCCGCTTATCGTTTCGGGCGGCGGTGTACTGAGCTCGGGCGTTAAGCTTAAATTTCAGGATTTTGCTTTGAAAACAAGAATCCCCGTAATCTCCACGATGATGGGTATCGGCGTTATGCCCAGCGAACACGAGCTTTATCTCGGTATGCTCGGCACACACGGAAAGGCTGTTGCTAACCGTGCGCTTCACGAGGCTGACCTCGTAATCGTATGCGGTGCAAGACTAGGTGACAGAGCCGTTGCCGCACCTCACCAGATGAGCGAAAATACAACCGTTATCCACATTGACATTGACCCTGCGGAAATAGGCAAGAACGTAAAGACCGAAATTCCGATTGTAGGCGATATGAGAAATGTTCTTGATATGCTTGTTGAAAACATCGGCGACTACACAGTTCCCGAGCAGTGGCAGGAAACCGTAAAAACGTGGAAAAAGGATTTGTTCACAACTCCTCCCGTTTTTGACGGCTACGTTGAGCCGAGAACACTCGTCAGCCACTTAAGCGCAATGTTCCGTTCAAAGGCAATTCTTGTTGCCGACGTTGGACAGAATCAGATTTGGTGCGCAAACAACTTCCGAATCCGTGAAGGCAGATTCCTCACAACAGGCGGTATGGGAACTATGGGCTACTCAATTCCTGCCGCAGTAGGCGCAAAGTTTGCCCGCCCCGACCGTGATGTAATTGCAATCTGCGGTGACGGAAGCTTCCAGATGGGTATGAACGAGCTTGCAACAATCGCAGGCAACAAGCTCAACATAAAAATCATAATTATGAGAAACTCAAGACTCGGAATGGTGCGTGAGCTTCAGGACAAGAACTACAACGGCAGACACAGCGCAACAATTCTACAGGGCGACCCCGATTTTCTTACAATCGCAAAAGCCTACGGAATTGACTGCGCAGAGGCAAGCTCCAACGAAGAGGCTGAAAACATCATCAAGGGAATCGTTGATTCCGACAAGCCGTTTATCCTTGTCTGCAACGTATATCCCGACACTCCGTCTATTTAATGAGGTGAGAAAATGCAATATACATTATCAATACTTGTTGAAAACCAGGCGGGCGTTCTCTCAAAGATTTCGGGACTTTTCTCCCGCAGAGGATTTAACATTGACTCTCTCGCCGTCGGCGTGACAAATAATCCCGATGTTTCGAGAATTACAATAGTTGCAAACGGCGATGAATACGTCGTTGAACAGCTTGAAAAACAGCTTAACAAGCTTATTCCCGTCATCAAGGTAAAACGTCTTGACGAGGGCAACTTCATAAGCCGTGAGCTTACGCTTATCAAGGTTCATTGTCCTGCCGCAAAGCGTGCAGAGATTATTCAGACGGTTGAAATTATGCAGGCAAAAATCGTTGACGTTGCCGCAAACTGCGTTACGATTGAATACTGCGAATGCGCAAACCGTGTAAACACACTTATTGATTTACTCAAGCCTTATGGTATCCGTGAGATTGTCAGAACAGGTACTGTTGCCATTGACAGAGGAACAGCTTCGGTTTCCGTTTAATCTTACAGAATAACATATACATATTTATTATGCCGCAATCTGCGGTAAGGAGGATTCATTAAAATGAAAGACTACAAAGAAAACATGAAAGCACCAATCTATTACCAGTCAGACTGTAACCTTTCTTTACTCGACGGTAAGAAAATTGCAATCATCGGTTACGGCAGCCAGGGTCACGCTCACGCTCTTAATCTTAGAGATTCAGGCTGTGATGTAATTATCGGTCTTTACAATGGAAGTAAGTCATGGGCTAAAGCAGAGGCACAGGGCTTTAAAGTATATACAGCTGCCGAAGCTGCAAAACAGGCTGACATCATTATGATTCTTATCAACGACGAGAAGCAGGCTGCTCTTTACAAGAACGACATCGAGCCTAACCTCGAAGCAGGCAATATGCTTATGTTCGCTCACGGCTTCAACATTCACTTCGAGCAGATTGTTCCTCCTGCTGACGTTGACGTTACAATGGTAGCTCCCAAGGGACCCGGCCACACAGTAAGAAGCGAATATCAGGTTGGCAAGGGTGTTCCCTGCCTCGTTGCTGTTCATCAGGACGCTACAGGCAAGGCTAAAGACCTCGCACTCGCTTACGCTCTCGGTATCGGCGG
>CAZNUF010000082.1:0-5724 GCA_964576125.1 uncultured Ruminococcus sp.
GCGTTCACGAAGCAACGGCAAAGGAAGAAGCAGAATATCAGACCTTGCAGATTGTAAATGAGATGATGGCAAGGGGAATAGACGTTCTTCCCGTTGATGTATATAAATCCGAAGCAAAGATGTTTATGGTAGAGGACGGAAAAATCAGACTTCCGTTTTCATCTCTGCCCGGAGTCGGTGAAGCTGCTGCAATATCGCTTGCCGAAGCGGGTAAAAAATTCGAGTATCTGTCCATTGAAGATATGCAGGTTAAGACTAAAGTAACCAAAGCCGTTATCGAAACGCTTAAAGATCTCGGAGTGCTTAAGGATTTGCCCGACAGTTCACAAATGTCGTTATTTTAAGGAGTGATACATTTGAAAAAATTTGTTACTATAAAAAACGTACTTATTGCAATTGCTTTCACAGTATTTTTGTTATTTGTAAAAGATAACATTGATGTAGTGTGGAAGATTATATGCAAAATTGCAGAAATCCTTACACCGTTTTTAGTTGGATTCTTGTTTGCATATCTGCTCAACTTCCCTTACAAATTCTTTTACACAAAGGCTTTCGGAAAAATGGGAACAAAGCATAAGGTTTTTGCAAAGTTGAAAAAGCCTCTTGCTCTTGTTTGTACTTATACTTTAGTATTAGCAATATTCATTTCATTAATCTGGATTGTGTTCCCTCAGCTTATTGAAAACCTAGTAAGTCTTGTTGAAACAATGCCTTCCTATTATGAGTCTGTTACACAGCACTTAAACGAGTTTGTTGATTGGCTAAATTCAACATTCAATGCCGGAATTGAAAAAGATAACATAATTAATGAAATATTAAAAGAAATATTTAAATTATTCTCAATAGATAATATCACTCAGGTAGCAGGCAAAACAGGCGAAGTAATTTTCGGTATGGTATTAAGCACAACCTCCGGTTTTTATAACTTTGTTATGGGTATTGTTATTTCGGTTTATTTCCTTGCCGCAAAGGAACAGCTGTGCCGTTTGGTAAAACGCCTTGCAGTTGCATTTATACCGATAAAATATTTACCGAAGATTTATGAAATTATTGATATTACCGATACAAAATGCGGTCGTTTTCTTGTAGGCGATATAATTGACGCAGCGTTTGTCGGCTTGCTTACCTTTGTTGCAATGGTTATATTAAATGTTCCTTACGCTCCGTTAATTGCAGTGATGATAGGTGTTACAAACATAATTCCGTTTTTTGGACCGTTTATCGGTGCAATTCCCAGTGCACTTTTGCTGTTCATAATTAATCCATGGGAAATGATTAAGTTTATATTAATCGTAGTCGTAATTCAGCAGCTTGACGGTAACCTTTTCAAGCCGAAGATTATCGGAAATCAGGTAGGGCTTTCAAGCTTCTGGGTACTTTTCAGCGTTATTGTCGGCGGTGCTTTGTTCGGTTTACCCGGATTTATTCTCGGTACTCCGATATTTGCAGTTATCTATTCTCTTGTCGGCAAGAAAGCTAAAAATGCTATCAACGACAAGGGTAAGATTGCACAGGAGGCGCTTGATTTTGAGGTGCTCAATTACCAGAAAATCGCAGAAGAACAAAAGCGTATCAGAGAAGAAAAAGAAAATCAGCAAAGAGAGAAGATTAAAAAGCTTATCGGTTTAAACAAATCCGAGCACGATAAAAATAATGATTCAGATTCTGAAGAATCCGATATAAATGAAAAGAAAGATAATACAAAGAAAAAGTAATTGACAAATCTGATTTAATGTGGTAGTGTATTAGCACGTTAGCATAGTAAAGCGTTTTTATTTCTCTATAAACACAAATAACAGAGAGGTTATTATGAAAAAATATTTAAAAATCACCCCCGAGGGTACAAAGGATTTTCTCTTTGCAGAATGTTCAGCTATGGATGACATCTGCGGTAAGATTGAGAATGTATTTGTTTCAAGGGGATTTAAAAGAGTAATTACTCCGGGAATAGAGTTTTATGATGTATTTTCCGTTCCCTGCAGCGGAATTACTCAGGAGTCAATGTTCAAAACAACAGATAATAAGGGCAGGCTTCTTGTTGTTCGCCCTGATTCAACCTTACCTATTGCGAGAATGGTTTCTTCACGTCTTAAAAACAGCATTTTGCCTGTACGTCTTTACTATAAGCAGGCTGTTTATCGCAACAATCCCACTCTTACGGGCAGAAGAAACGAGTTTATGCAGATGGGGATTGAGCTTATCGGCGTGAAGGGAATAAGAGCTGACCTTGAAGTTCTAACCACTGCTATAAGCAGTATTTCTGCCGTAGCCGATGATTTCAGAATTGAGCTCGGTCATGCAGGTGTATTTGACGCTCTTTCAAACGAGCTTGATATTGACGAGGATTACAAGGAAAAAATCAGAGTTTCTATTGAGGGTAAGAATTATTCGGCTCTCAACAATCTTCTTGATAAGCTTACTCCGTGCAAGGCAGTAAACGCAATCCGCAGTCTGCCGTCGCTTTTCGGCGGTGAAGAGGTCTTTGAAAAAGCTTATGAAATATGTAAAGACACAAACGCCGAGTCTGCTCTTGAATATCTGCATAAAATCTACAGCAATTTAGTTCCGCTCAACCTTGGCAGTAAGCTGATAATTGACCTCGGTTTTGTTCAGAGAAACGATTATTATACAGGAATTGTCTTTACCGGATATATCAACGGAATAGGTGACGCAGTAATTTCAGGCGGAAGGTACGACGACCTTCTTTCCGAGTTTGACGCTCCTATGGGTGCGGCAGGCTTTGCAGTAGATACCGATGCTATTACAATTAAACGCCTTTCCGATAACGAGGTATGCTATTCGGATAATCCCGACGTTCTTGTATTTGCAAATGACGGACACGAGATTGAGGCTATAAATCTTGTTGCACAGCTTAACGCAGAGGGTAAAAAGGCACAGTTCAGTGTATTGCCTACCCTTGAAGAAACAGAGGCGTTTTCAAAAAGCAGAGGAATTGCCGAAGTTAAGGTTATCTGATAAAACAGCTTGAAAGGACTTTCACATATGAAACCACTCAGAATTGCTCTTACAAAGGGCAGACTTGAAAAAACAACAATTGATCTTTTTGAAAAAATCGGATATAATTGCGGAGAAGTGAAGAACAAAGGCAGACGTCTTATTCTCCCTGTAGGCGACAATGATTTTGAAGTTGTGCTTGCAAAAGCGGCTGACGTTATTACATATGTTGAACACGGAGTTTGTGATTTGGGCGTTGTCGGAAAAGACACAATCCTTGAAAACGGCACTTCGTTTTATGAACTGCTCGATTTAGGCTTCGGCAAATGCAGATTTGCCCTTGCAACAAAGAAAGACTTTGATTTTTACAGCGGTTATAATACAAAAACAATTGCAACAAAATATCCTAAGGTAACACGTTCGTTTTTTGACGACAAAAATATGGACGTAAGAATAATCAAAATTGAAGGCTCTGTCGAGCTTGCTCCTCTTGTGGGGCTTGCAGACGGAATTGTCGATATAGTTGAAACAGGCTCAACACTCAAAGCAAACGGTCTTGAGGTAATCGAATGGGTTACAGATATTTCAGCAAGACTGATTGCCAATACTGCAAGCCTTAAATTGAGGAAAAACGAGATTGAGCAACTTCAGAAGAAATTGGAGGCTGTAACGCAATGATAACAACAGTAACAGCAGACGGAAAAATAGAATATGAATTTATAGAAACGCTCAAAAAAAGAGCGCAGAACTCCGACAAAAACGTAATTCCTACAGTATCCGAAATCATCGAAAACGTACGTGAAAACGGTGATAAGGCTGTAAGAGAATACACAATAAAGTTTGACGGAAAAGCTCCTGAAAAAACCGAAATTTCACCCGAAGAAATTGACGCACTAATTGAAAAGTGCGATAAGGATTATATTTCAACAGTTGAAAAAGCGGCTGCAAATATTTCCGATTTCCACAAAAGACAGCTTCAGCAGTCATGGCTTACTACAAAGAACAACGGCGTAATAATGGGGCAGAGAGTAAGAGGCTTAAAGCGTGTCGGAATTTACGTTCCCGGCGGTACAGCGGCTTATCCTTCATCCGTTCTTATGAACGCTATCCCTGCAAAGATTGCAGGCGTTGAAGAGATTATAATGTGTACTCCTCCGCAGAAGGACGGCACTCCAAATCCGAATATCATCGCCGCCGCAAAAATAGCAGGCGTAGACAGAATCTTTCTTATGGGCGGTGCACAGGCGGTTGCGGCTCTTGCGTACGGAACAGAGAGTGTGCCAAAGGTTGATAAAATCGTAGGCCCCGGTAACATATTCGTTGCTACAGCTAAAAAACTCCTTTATGGTACTGTTGATATTGATATGATAGCAGGTCCGAGTGAGATTTTGATTATAGCAGATAACAGTGCAAATCCAAAGTTCCTTGCGGCAGACCTTATGAGTCAGGCAGAACACGACAAGCTTGCATCTTCAATTCTGCTTACCGATTCAGCGGAAATTGCCGAAAAGACAAAGCAGGAGCTTTCAAAACAGATGGAAATGCTTTCAAGAAAAGAAATTATCGAGTCATCGCTTGATAACTTCGGTGCAATCATTGTATGCAGTGATATGTCACAGGCAATTGAGTTTGCAAACGAGCTTGCACCCGAACACCTTGAAGTGTGCTGTAACAACCCGATGGAGTACATCGGCAAGCTTGATAACGCAGGTTCTGTGTTCCTCGGCAACTACAGTCCCGAACCTCTCGGAGATTATTTTGCAGGTCCTAACCACGTTTTACCAACAAGCGGTACGGCTCGATTCTTCTCTCCGCTTTCTGTTGACAGCTTTATCAAGAAGTCAAGCTTTATCTATTACACTGAAGACGCTTTGAAAAATGATGCAGAAGACGTAATCCGTTTTGCCGATACAGAGGGACTTACTGCACACGCAAATTCAATCAAGGTGCGCTTTGATATTGACTGATAATTTATTTCCGAATGATTGGAATGTGTTTATATGAGTTATGAACTTAACAAAAAAATCCGTGAGCTTGAGCCTTACGAGCCGATAAGCGGTACATATAAAATCCGTCTTGACGCTAACGAATGTCCCGTAAGCTATCCCGAGGAAATTATGAAGCAGGCGAGAGAGGCAATTGAAAAAATAGACTTCAACCGTTATCCCGATCCTCTTGCAACTGAAGTTGTTAATTCTTTTTCTGAATATTACGGAATCAATCCCGAATGTGTAACGGCAGGCAACGGCTCTGACGAGCTTATTTTTCTCACAGAATCGGCTTTTCTTGAAAAGGGCGACAAAATGCTTGTCGTAACACCCGACTTTTCAATGTATAAGTTTTACTCCTCAATCTGTGAGGTAGAGTGTGATTCCTTTATCAAGGACGAAAGCCTTAATTTTGACATAGACGCTTTGATTGAGAAAATCAACAAAGACAACATAAAACTTGTCATTTTCTCAAATCCCTGCAATCCCACAGGACAGGGGATAACAGCAGAACAAGCCCGCAGACTTGTAACCTCCGTAAATTCACTCGTTATTCTTGACGAGGCGTATATGGACTTCTGGAATCAGAGCCTTATATCTGAAACGGATAATTATTCAAATCTTATTGTTTTCAGAACTGCGTCAAAATCAGTCGGCTCTGCCGCACTCCGTCTTGGCTTTGCAGTTGCAAACAAGACTATTTCAAAAGCGCTGAAAGCGGTAAAATCTCCGTATAATGTAAACAGTATTTCACAGGCAATCGGCACTGTAATATACAAAA
>CAZNUF010000083.1:0-5704 GCA_964576125.1 uncultured Ruminococcus sp.
CCTCATTAACAACGAACGCAGTAGGGTTGTCCCCTTTGTGTATAGGACAAGCAGAACGTATAAAGTCTCCATAATACTCAAAATCAACTCCATAATGATTAAGTATACGTTCCACATCCATATTTGCTTTTATAACACCTACTGCATCCATATTATCCCTCCTAGTTTATTTCATTATCTAATTCTTTCATTGCTAGTAATAAAGCATCTTCAAGTGTTTTACAATTATCTAACTTCTTTTTAAATTCGTCTACTTTCTTTTTATCTTCTTCTGATAATTGTTCATATAATTCATCTTTTGTTTTATCAAACAATTCATCTATTTTAGAGTCTCTTTCAAGAACTTCATCTACACCTCTTTTAACTGCTTTACTTACTATTTTTGATATCTCCATAGTTAATCTTTCTATCTCTTCTCTTTCTTTTTTAGTTAAATCTTCGTCTATATATTTTTGTATAGCCATTCCAAAACTTAAATCTACTTCATTTCCTTCTATTTTTAAATCCATAGTTACTTTCACAACATCTTTCATCATCTTTATTTTCTCCTTTATTTACCTTATTTATACTTCTTTTATTGTTACAATTTGGTTATCAAACTGTAAGTTTATTGGAGCAACATCGCTTTCTCCATTACGTTGGTATGCTATCTTTAACTGTCTGTTACCAAGTAACACACTATCTCTTGCAATTTGTTCATCTGTTTTAGCATATAAGAACATTAATTTAGTAGCAAGTTGAAGTATTCTATCTGACCCTGCTACGTTACTTGCACCCTTCTCAATACCTTTCTCATCATTTCTATTTTCTTGAACTGCCGAGTAAACAGGTATTTTTAAAAGTCCTGCTATATCTTTTAGCGTTGATGTGAAAAATCCTAACGCTTGGTACTCTTTTATTTGTTGTAGTGAGTTACCTTGACTTGCAGGTACTTTTATATAATCGAAAAATAACGCTTGTATATTATATTTTGATTTATATTGTTTAGCAAGAGCAGTAACCTTCTCTGCACTAAAGTTAGGCATATATACGTGATAGTATGGTGCGTCCTTAATTTGTTTAACTGCGTCCTTAATTTTCGCTATCTTGTCCTTGCTCGTCCCATACTCCGTATCAACTGCAAACAATCCTGTTACTATCTCGTGAACAGGTATGCCTGTTATCATTGAAGTAATTCTATCTTCTTGCTCTTCACTTGTCATTTCTGTATCTATATAAAGTACAGGCAGACCGTCTCTTATTGCAAAATTCTTTGCCCAAGTTGAAAGCACTACTGATTTACCCATTTTTGCTCTAGCACAAACTATAATCAAATCTCCTGCTTGACCACCATTTGTAACTCTATCAAAAACAGTCCAACCTACTTGAAGTCCTGCAACAAGTGTAGGTCTTTTTGCACGTTCTTCCAATCTTTTTTCCAAATCAGTACCCATTTTATATACTGATGTTTCGTTTATAGCACTGTTTGCTATTTCAGTTATCTTGTTTTCTATCTTTCCAACTAACTCACCAGGATTTAGTTTTTCACTCTCATCAGATAACATAAAGTTTTTCGCATTTTCACATACGTCATATAACTCTTTTCTTGCGTATGTTTGTTTTATTTTATCGCAGAATATTTTTAAGTTACTTCTATCTATACTCATCATAGATATATCTTCTAAGTAACCTAACCCACCAAAATTCTCAATATCTTCCTTCGCTTTCTTATCTGTTATAACTTCCATTATAGCAAGAGCCGAAGGTTTCATCCCCTTAGAATACAAATACATCATAGCCGTAAATATATGTCTGTGAGCAGGTATAGTGAAGTGTTGAGAGAACACCTCATTGTTCTCTACCTCCACTAATAAATCTGCATCATTTAGACAAAGGCTAAGTAATGAACGTTCACTTGTAGGGTTGTTGATTATGTGTACCATTTAATCACCCCTTAACTTTTAGTCAAATATGCTTGTGTCTACTTTTACCTCTCTAGGTTTCATTTTATCTCTGTTACTTACTTCTGACAATCCATAATCAGAGAATTTATTTTTGTCTATTGCTTGTGTTGCTTGTATCTTTTTGTTTTTAGCCTTTAATAAAGCTAATACTTTATTTATTTCATATACTATAAAACCAAACGAGTATATACCTTTTTCTGGTGGATTAGCCACACAGTATTCTATTGTATCTTTTATCTCATCATAAGTGTAACCTACATTTAACAAGTTTTTAGCATTTTTAATTGCAATCATTATGTCTTTATTCGTGAATTTTAGTCCAGTTTTATCATAAAATAAAAGGACAAGCTCTTTTGCACTTGTCCCTATTTTTTTACTATCTTGGCTCATCTATTATAAACCTATCTCTTCATCTTCTTCTGATGATTTGTTAGAGAATACTTCTTCTGGACTCTTACCACTCATTAATCCTAAAACTTGTTCTTTTGTAGGTTTTTTGAATACTTCATCAAATGGTTTTAACTCACTACATAATTCTTTTTGCTCATCAGATAATTCAGATGGAGCACAAGGTAATAATGTGTAAGTTACATCTGTTGAACCTGCATTTTGAGTTTTAACTTTTATATTATAACCTCTTATATCACCTATCTCTTCGTGTAGAGCGTGTAATTGAGTAAAGAATGTTTTACCTTGCTCTAATATTTCAACGTTACCTGTTGATAAGTTTAATACGTGCATAGCAAACTTTCTGTTACTTGAATATTGAGGTTTCATTCCTGCTTGTTTTGATGCCTTTATAGCATTACATACAGGGCACTCTGCACCTATACAAGATACATTTCTCTTAGCTTGTGCTATCCAATGTGCCCAACGAACAAATGGCTCATCATCTAAAAATCTTAATTCTGTAACTCCATTTGTTAATTTAGTAAATTCAGTCTTTCCTGTGTTTGTTTGAGGGTCTCTTAATACTTCATCCCACCCTCCGAACATTTGTAAATTCATAGCATTGTTTAATTCTTTCATCACGTTTTCTCCTTTAATAGTAAATTTATAAAATTATTTATATCAAGCCCAGACACTTCTCTGTTTCTTACAGTATTTAACACGTTGGACTTAATTAACTCATTATTTGGATTGGCAAAATAGGTAATTATCTCCAACCCTTCTCCTTCATTATACTTCATTTTTAAAAACTCTTCAACACTTTTAAAATGTATTGGTACTGCTTTTTCTTTAACTCTATGAAATATATCTAATTTATGATTTTTACCTATAAACCCTTTGGAGCAGGTCATAGACGCATCAAGTACCCTTAAAAAGTGTTCAGAGTTATGAAGTATATACAAAGCACCATACACTCTGTTGTATTTGTTTGTCTTTTTTAACTCATTTTCTTTTACTGCATAATATTTTCCTTTAATATCATACATTGTTGCACCTTCTATATACCCAAAGCATATAAACTCGAGTGGTAGTTTGAGCTTCTTTTGGTAATCCTCATCAAGAAGCTCGTTGTATAAAAAGACTACTCTTCGCACTCTATAACTTCATCATCTTCGCACTTGTCATATTTAGATTGAATACGCTCTATACTTGCGTATGCTTGTTTGACATCACGAAGTTCTTCTTTTTTATTTTTTAGAGTCTCCTCTAAACTTGCTATTGATTTATTTAATTCTGTAACCATTTCTCCTAATTGTGTTAATTGACTTTTAAATATTTGCAACTTCCTCCTTATAATTCTTTTCACCACTTTTATTTACGAAATCTGCGATTTCTTCTAACATTATTGATAACTCTTCAAGTTTCTCTTCAACTTCATCAAAACACTTGAAAGCTCTTGTCATATCATCAAATAACTTTGTAGTACCTACTACTACATAAGTATCTTTTTTCTCCATATCAAACCCTAATTCTAATCTTATTAATTTCTTTTCTTTACTCATTTTACTTAATCTCCTTTAATTTTGATTTGATTTCTACTAATTCAAGCAGTTTTTCGTGTGGTAATCTAACCAATATTCCTGCTTGTTTTAACCAATTATTTACTGTGTGATAGTGTATATTTAGCTCATCTGCTATCTCACGTATTGATTTACCTTCCTCTATATATAACTCGTGTAGGAGCTTCTCTATTGAAACTCCTTTGATAGCTTCTATATACTTCATAGAAACTGTTTTATTACTTATTTTTTTCAATTACTCACCCCATTTTTGTGTCATTACGATTTCATTACTAAAATCTAGTATAGTTTCATTATATACTATCTCTCCATTGATGTGGTTAAGTAACTTCCATATAGCGTGTGAAGTTATTGCTAAAGCACTTGGTAAAACTGTTTGAGATACTCCACAAGCACTTACTTCTGCTTCATCATCACTATAAAATGTTTGTTCATACATCTTAGTTTGTTCTCTATCTTTCGGATTGACTACATATATCCTACCTCCACGTAAATCCATACGTGTTTCTATTAACAAATCAATAGCAGGGTTATTCTTTATAGCTCTATCATATATCTCTTTTCTTGATTTCATAGTGTCTGTAAGCATAAATACTATACCTTGCATTGGAGTAGAGCCGTCTACCTTCTCATTTCTTGCATTTACAGTAAAACCTGTAAATAACTTTATTATATTACGTATTGATAGAGCTTTATTTCTACCTATATCTCTAACTCCAAACATCTGATTTGGTAAATTGTGCATACCTACTTCATCAAAATCGTATATATGTAGGTTACTTAACCCCATTTTTGCAAGTGAAAAAGCGACCCAACTACCTGTCGCTCCTGCACCTATTATATTTATTCTAGTATTAAACTCTTCTGGGTTTAATATATTGACTTGTCTTGAATAATCGTTTTGTATCATTGTAACTCCTCCTATTGTATGTAACCTAAATAATTAAAATATTCGTCTTTATTGCTCTCGCAGTAATCTTCTATTAATATTTCAAGGTCTATTTCCTCATCTTGTGTTAAAACAATCCCTAAATAGTCCATAACACTTGCTCCGTGATTTATATAAAACATACATTCAAATATCTCATCTGGTTCTAAAGCGTCAAATATCTCTAATATCTTATTTTCTTCTTCTTTTTCGTTTTCCTTTTCGTTTTTTTTTGAGTAATTACCATATCCACTATAATCTGTGTAATCACTCCACCAAGAACTACTTGTACTTACGTTGTTTTTATTAACATTGTAAGTCTTTTTAGTTACTTTATTACCTATTTCTGATTTGATAGAGTTTATTAACTCTTCGCTTGGGTCTATTCTTGCACAAATCATCTCTTCTATCTCTGCAATCTTTTTATATAAAGACTCTATTATATCTGTATCTGCTCCATAACTTATTTCATATGGTAGTTTTTCGTATATAACACCTGTTGTAAAGTCATATAAATCTATTCTAAAATCACCACTTTTGTTTGCTATTATACGTATAAAGAAGTCCTCTGCGTTTTCTGCAAATACTTCGATTTGCTTATCATCTTGTCCAGATGGTGATGTAGGCATATTAACGTGAGAATGACCCCATACTTTCATATTATTCCATATCTCTACACCATTTTCTTCATATAACAAGTCTATAGCAAACTCATTAAGTCCTTCTGTTGTTATCTCTGTTGTAGTAGAGTGTACTTCTTGTCTAAATAAAAACACATCATCTATATAAAATACATTACCTACTCTTCTTGAAGTACCCAACCAACCTATTTCTAGGTCTGATTGGCGTACATACTCTTTCAT
>CAZNUF010000084.1:0-5648 GCA_964576125.1 uncultured Ruminococcus sp.
TTTGACGAGCCGCCCTTTAAAAAGTCAAGCGCCTGTGCAAGGCTTTCCCTGTAATCCTTCAGCTTTACCCTGCCTGTGCAGGGTGCCATACACTGCTTGATGTGGTAATTCAGGCAAGGTCTGCCCTTTCTGAAATCCTGCGGAAAACGTCTGTTGCAGGTCGGGAGCATAAAAATCTTGTTAGCCTCCTCAACTGCACTTTTGACGTAATAACTGCTCTTGTACGGTCCGATATACTGCGCACCGTCGTCCTTCTTTTGCAAAACATACGAAAGCCTGCCCCAGTCGCCCGAGCTTACCCTGATGTAGCTGTAGCCCTTGTCGTCCTTGAGCAGAATGTTGTACTTCGGCGTATGCTGTTTGATAAGACTGCACTCGAGAATCAGCGCTTCAAATTCGCTGTCGGTGATGATATATTCAAAATCGTCAACATTGTCAACCATTCTACGCACCTTTTCAGCGTGATTGTTCTGCGAGCCGAAGTACTGGCTGACACGGTTTTTGAGCGCCTTTGCCTTGCCGATATATATAATTTCTCCGCTTTTATCGTGCATAATATAAACGCCCGGCAAAAGCGGCAGAGCCATTGCCTTTTTGCGCAGTTCCTGCATTTTAGGGTTCATAATTTCACCAAACTTCCAAAACAAAAAAGGGCGGATAATTCCGCCCAAAAATATGCTGTGAGTTTACAATTATTCAGTAAAACCGGATTCTACGAGAGCAACAAGACCTTCAACAGCGTCGGTTTCGTCCGAACCGTCAGCGATAATCTTGATTGTTGTTCCGCCGATAATACCGAGTGAAAGTACGCCAAGAAGACTCTTTGCGTTAACACGGCGCTCTTCCTTCTCAACCCAGATTGTTGACTTGTACTCATTAGCTTTCTGGATAAAGAAAGTTGCCGGGCGAGCGTGTAAGCCGGCTTTGTTCTGTACTAAAACTTCCTTAACATACATTTTGAAAACCCTCTCTGACATATTAAAATTTAAACCGAAAAAACCATAAAGGTTTGATTTAATACATATTATAATCTTTTTTATTATCAAGGTCAATACGCTAAAATATTTTCGTATTAATATTCACTTGAAGTCAAAAAATCAAATCGTTTCTTGTGCAATTTTACAAGATTTGAGTAAAATTTTCATACATAAATACCTAATATCAGTTATTCTCAAGCAAATCGGGGCGTTTCTGCTTTGTTACTTCAAGGCTTTTTTCTTTGCGCCACTTCTCAATATTTGCGTGGTGACCGCTCAAAAGCACCTCGGGAACTGTCTGTCCTCTCCACTCTGAGGGCTTTGTGTACTGCGGATATTCTAAAAGTCCGTTGAAGTGGCTCTCCTCGGTAAAGCACTCGTTGTTCGAAAGCACTCCGGGAACCATTCTTGCGAGTGCGTCGGCAAACACCATTGCAGGCAGTTCACCGCCTGTAAGAACATAGTCGCCGATTGAGATTTCCTCGTCTATAAATGTATCTAAAAGTCGCTGGTCAACACCCTCGTAGTGACCGCAGAGAATGCAGATGTTTTCAACTTCCGAAAGCTCTCTCAAACGCTTTTGCGTAAGCGTTTTGCCCTGCGGCGACATATAGACAAAATGCGGTTTTGTGCCTGTCTGCCTGCAAATATCCTCAAAGCAAAGTGCAATCGGCTCGGCTTTCATAAGCATACCCATTCCTCCGCCGTAGGGAGTATCATCAACTCGTCTGTGCTTGTCAAATGCATAGTCACGAAGCTGGTGGCAGACGATTTCAATTGCTCCGCTTTTCTGTGCCCTGCCGATTATGCTCTCGTTTAACACAGGCTCGAACATTTCGGGGAATAAGGTTATTATGTCAATCCTCATCATCAAATATTCCTTTCATAGGGCGAATAAGCACAAAGCCGCCGTCAACGTTGATTTCTGCAATGACCTCGTCAATAACGGGCGCAAGATACTTTTTGTTATTGCTGTCGGTGATTTCGTAAACGTCGTTCGCACCTGTACGCAGAACGTCGGTGATTTTGCCGTAGGCAGTGCCGTTTTCAGCGTCCTTTACCTCAAGTCCGATTAAGTCCTGAACAAAGTTTACACCCTCGTCAAGAGTAATGTCAGCACGGTTGATATATACAATTTTTCCTCTGAATTTTTCGGCTTCTTCTATGGTATCAACGCCCTTGATTTTGGCAAGGGTTATGTTCTTGTGAGGACGTGACTTTACTTCAATGAAAGTCTGTCCGTTTTCATCAAGATACAGCTTTTTAAATGCGCATAAAAACTCGGGCGAATCGCACCAAGGCTCAATTCTCACTTCGCCCTTTATACCGTGAGTACCTACAATTTTTCCCGAATCAAGGTATTGCTTTTTCATACTTTTTCTCCATTCCTGCGTTTATTTCAGTTCAACAATCGTAACGCCGTCCTCGCCCTCGCCAAACACACCGAGGCGGTGGCTCTTTACTGCTTTGTTTGACTTTAGATACTGATTGATTTCTCGTCGCAGAACTCCCGTTCCCTTGCCGTGAATAATCGTGATTTTGCTTACGCCCGACAACACTGCGTTGTCAATCGCCTTGTCAACAATGTTGACTGCGTCAAAAGCAGTTTCCCCTCTTACGTCAACCTCTGTTTCGGGACGGACGTCCATTCTGCTCGGCACATTTCTCTTGCTCGGGAACTGACTTGCGGCAGGCTTATTCTGTGATTTTAACAACCGCAGGTTCTTGATGTCAACTCTCGTCTTTATAATTCCTGCCTGAACAAGCACAAGTCCCTCTTTGTTGGGCGGTGCAAGTACGGTTGCATTTTTGTCAATATCGTAAATTAACACGCTGTCGCCGACCTTAAGCGGGCGGGGCAGTTTATACTCCTCATTCGGCGTTTTCTTTGCCTGAATCGGGTCTGCGTGTGCTTCCATTTTATCAATGTCACGCTTCAGCTTTGAACGTGCCTCGGCGCTCATTTCCTTTGCCTTTCTCGCCTTTTCAAGCTCCTCAACAAGTGCGTCAGCCTGTGCCCTTGTCCTTGAAATTATGCGCTGTGCCTCCTGCTTTGCACGTTCGATTTCACGCTCCGCATCTTTCTTCGCTTTGAGCATTTCGTTCTCGGCTTTCTGCTTTTCGGTGTTTGCCTTTGCAGTGAGCCTGTTTGCGTTTTCAAGTTGTTTTTCAAGGCTCTGTCTGCGCTTTTCAAGCTTTTCTACAACGTCCTCAAACTGTCTGCTTTCGGAGGAAACAAGCTCCTGTGCTCTGTCAACAATTTCAGAGTCCATTCCAAGCCTTTTTGAAATTGCAAAGGCGTTACTTTTTCCGGGTACGCCGATTAAAAGTCTGTAGGTCGGCTTGAGCGTTGCAACGTCAAATTCACAACAGCCGTTTTCTACGCCCTCTGTGCGGAGTGCAAACTCCTTTAATTCAGCATAGTGAGTGGTTGATGCGATTTTTGCGTGACGTGTGCGCAGTTTTTCGAGAATTGCAATAGCAAGCGCCGCACCCTCAACAGGGTCCGTACCTGCGCCAAGCTCGTCAATAAGACAGAGAGAACCTGCGTTTGCAAGCTTGATAATCTGTATGATGTTCGTCATATGCGCCGAAAAGGTTGACAACGACTGCTCAATGCTCTGTTCGTCGCCGATATCGACAAGCACACGTCTGAAAACCGACAGCTCGCTGTTGTCGGCACATGGCACAAGAAGTCCGCACATAGCCATTAGCGTAAGCAATCCGAGTGTTTTAAGCGTTACCGTTTTACCGCCCGTATTCGGTCCTGTGATTACGAGTGTGTCAAAAGACTTTCCGAGGACAATATCAACCGGAACAACCTTGTCCTTGTCAATCAGCGGATGTCTTGCCTGCTTGATGTCAACAATACCCCTGTCGTTCATAACAGGCATTGAAGCCTTCATTGAATACGCAAGGTCAGCCTTGGCAAAAATAAGGTTGAGATTTGCAAGGCTTTCGTAGCTCCTGATTATCGTATCGGCAAAGTCGCCTGCGCTTGCCGACAATTCAAAGAGGATTCGCTCAATTTCCTCCTCCTCTTTTGATTTGAGCATTTTTATATCGTTGTTCGCCTGCACAACGCCCATCGGCTCAATAAAAACAGTCGCACCGCTTGACGAGGTATCGTGCACAAGTCCGGGTACGTTGTTGCGGCATTCGCTCCTTACAGGCACAACATACCGTCCGTCACGCTGGGTAACAATAGCGTCCTGAAGATACTTTATGTATGTCAAGCTGTGGATAATTTTGTCGAGCACCTCTCTTGCTTTTGAAGACGCAGTGCGGATTTTTCGGCGAATGTCCGACAAGGCTGTGCTTGCGTTGTCGGCAATTTCGTCCTCGCTTAAAATTGCAGAGGTGATTTTCTCCTCAAGAAATTTATTGGAAATCAGTCCGCTGAAATAGATGTCAAGCGCAGTTTCGGTATTTGCAAATCTTGAGTGCCACTCCTTGACTGTGCGGATTATCCTCAATGTCTGCGCAATTTTTAAAAGCTCGCCTGTTGAAAGACAGCCGCCTGCCTGTGCACGTCTTAGCTGATTTGCGCAGTTTGCCGCTCCGCCGAATGACGGCGCACCGAATTTTCCGCTTAACACAACTGCGTCATCGGTCTGCTTTAAGAGAAGCTGAACCTTTTTTAAATCGAACTGCGGCTCTAATTTAAGTGCCATTTCTCGTGCATCATCAATGTTTGTTCTGCCTGCCAGGCGTTCAAGTATTTTATCAAGTTCAAGTGTTTTGTAATGTCTGTTCATAGTTTATCCTTAACTTATCATTTTGTAAAATGTCAATGTTTTGAAATCCTTTTCAAATCTGTATTTTAAATAGCTTTCGCTTGCCTGATTGAGCACTTCAAGTCCCTGCTGTGAAAGCAAAAACGAAAACAGTTTATCATCATCTGCATAAACAGTATGCCGCAAAGCAGTCAGAGTTGAGGGGTTAAGCTCAATAGCAATTTCGCCGTTTTTATTGTGACATGCGGCACATTCGAGCATACCGAGCCTTGGAAGAAAATACATAGTATCGGGGCAGTATTCGCCGCACTCTCTGCACATCCGCAAGTCGGGCATATAACCTGCCATACTTGCAAGGCGCATTTCAAAGCAAGGCTTTATAAGCTCTGCGCTCCGTTTTTCTTCACCGAGCAGATAGAGTGAATTGAGAATAAGGCTTAAAAAAGCGTCAGCCTTCTGCTCTCTCGGGCAGATTGTCAGCGCAAGCTCGCAGAAATACTGGGCAAGGCACATTTTTTTAACGTCGCTTCTCAGCTTTGAAAAAATGCGGATTGTCTGCGCATCGCCGATTATGTAGCTGTCCCGACCCTTGTAGATTGTGAGTCGGGAATATGAAAGCAGCGAAGTTGAGGCGCATTTCTGATTTTTGATATTTTTTGCACCTCTGACAAACGCCTTTATTACGCCGTTGGATTTGGTAAGGGCAAAAACGAGCTTGTCCTGCTCACCGATATTCTGTTCCTTGATAATAAGTCCTTCCGTCCGGAATTTCATCGGTTTCCTCCCTTAAAACGGTGTCAGCACCGGTATCCTTTGCGTTCTGAATACTCTTGTAGCGAAGATAATCAACAACGCTTCCCGTTGTAAAAAACGCCTGCCACATATACCAGTCGTCCATTTAAAACACCTCCGAAATTATTGTTTTCGGATAGTG
>CAZNUF010000085.1:0-1680 GCA_964576125.1 uncultured Ruminococcus sp.
TACCTTTTGGTATAAAACCAAAACACTCTTCATACACAAATCTATGTACCCTTGTTGTTTTTCCATATTTGCCTATATTTGGGTATCCATTTTTATCAAATTTATGTGATGTGCATATAAAACATCCATTTTCATTTATTTTAAAATCTAGTTTTTTCAAACAAACCACCTTCCCAAGTTAGTTCTGTTTTACATATTTTGCAATAACTCATCGAATTCCCTCTCTATCTTTACATTGTATCTATGTTTGTTAGCACAATCTGTACTACAATATCTGTTTTTTCTACTAGAATATACTTCGTATGTTTGACCACAATACTCGCATATTCTTTTCTCATATTTATGTTTTGTTCTATACTTTACATAACATTTTTGAGAACAAAATCTTTTAACTCCTTCTTTAAGCATATATGGTTTTATCTCAAATTCATCTCCACAAGTTGGGCAGTTTATTTTTACAGTTTTCACTCTTCTACTCTTTCCCCAACACTCTCTGGAGCAGAATACTTCTACTCCTTGTTTTTGTTCAAACTCTTCTCCACAATATTTACATTTACTCATTTTTCAATCTCCCATTATCTCATTAAATTTCCATTAATTCTAAATCGTTTACAATTAAGTCGTTACCACTTCTTTTACCTTTAACAAGTAATATGTTTCCTTCTTTTGCTTTGTCTTTTATGTCTTGGCACTCCCAAGTGTTTGCAAATATCAAACATTTTAAAGCTCCGTGTTGATTTGAGCCTGTCATAAAGCACATCATTTTACCATTTTTCTGCATATGTTCACGTATTTCTGTAACTTCTATAACTTGTATAGCAACCATATCATCTGTATAATCAGTTATACTTCTTACGTTATAGTTTTCAAGTGGATGTTTTGATAAGTACATTCCGTATACATCACGTTCCCATTGCATTTTTATTTTCTCATCATAAGGTAAGTGTTCGCACTCTACTCCATTTTTAATATCTGTTTTCTTACGATTTCTCATATTGTAGACCCACATAAAATGCTCTCTATTTTCATTTTCAAAATCAAATATACCTGCTTTTATCATAGCCATTACAACGTTTTTCTTTATATACTTCTTAATACCTCTATCTAACATATCTTCAAACGATGATATAGGTACAAGTTCTTTTTGTATGTATTTAACTACATCCTCTCCTATACCTTTTAGATAGTTTATAGGTATTCTAATACCTTCTTTAGTACCTTCAAACTTATAACTACCTTTATTTATGTCTGGTGGTAGTATTTTTATGTTTTTCTTTTTACACTCTGCAATTAAAGACTCTACCTTAGATTGGTCTCCTATTTCAGAGTTTAGAAGTGATGCGTACCAATATACAGGATAATGACATTTTAACCACGCAGTTTTGTACGATAATACTCCATATGAAGTAGAATGTGATTTGTTGAATGAGTACCCTCCACTAACAGCGTCCTCTATTTCTTGCCATATTTTCTCAATGAAATCTCTATCGTATCCACGAGAAACACTATCACTAATAAACTTATCACGTATATCTGTATCATCTTTTATCCTCTTATTCTTTCTTATGTTATTATCTGCAAAAGCTATATCCCACCCTGCAAACGTCTTACAATCAAGCAAGAACTGTTCTTGGTATGTCATAAGACCAACAGTATCTTTCATATACCATTCTCTATCTG
>CAZNUF010000085.1:1780-5620 GCA_964576125.1 uncultured Ruminococcus sp.
TGTTCTTGGTATGTCATAAGACCAACAGTATCTTTCATATACCATTCTCTATCTGGATGTATTTCAAACTTTTTACCATTACGTCTTGCAACGTATTCATTAAAGTCTCCAACCCCAGGTCTTATTAACGCATTTATCGCTATTAAGTCCTCGAATTTCTTAGGTTTTTGTTCCATTATCATAGCACCTTGATTTGCTAATTGGAATATTCCACTTACATCCCCACTACTTATCATATCATAAACTTCTTTATCTTCAAAATCAATCTCATCTAAATCTATGTCAATGCCCTCATTTTCTTTTATCATATCAAGAGCGTATCTAACAGTAGTTAAGTTCTCAAGACCAAGCACATCCATTTTATAGAAACCACACGCTTCTATTTCTTTCTTATCAAATTGAACAACAGGTATAGTTCTGTTTCCTGCGTGGTCATTTTCGTATGCACAAGGAGTAAGTGATGTTAAATTATTATATACAACAAACCCTCCTGCGTGTTTAGACTCGTGAGAAATAACTCCTTCTAATCTTCTTATACAAGAAGCTATGAACTCATTATCATCCATAAACTTTTTAAACTGATTTGACTCATTATACGCTTGTTCAACAGTTACATCAAGTCTTTTAGGTATATAACCACTTATTACCGCTATATCTTTTTGACTAAAATCAAAAGCACTTAATATTTTTCTTACTACGTTTTTACAAGATAATGTACCATAAGCTCTTATACGTGCTACATTGTCCATACCGTGTAAATCTTGTAAGTGTTTAAATACGTGTTCTTGGTCTGAAAAGTCAACATCTAGGTCTGGTACTCTTCCGTGTGCCAAGAAACGTTCAAATAGTAAGTTATGTGGAACAGGGTCAACATTAGTTATATCCATACAGTAAACAACTTTACTTCCTGCACCAGACCCTCTACCGTCTCCAACTAACACACCATTCTTTCTCGCATCAACGATATAATCGGCAACGTTTATAAAGTAACCAGAGTAACCTGTCTCGCTTATAACTTGAAGTTCGTTTAATATATCTCTTCTAATTTGAGCACGATTAGGGTAATCTTTAGGATATTTCTTTTCAAACCCTTCCCAAGTTTTCTCTGCTAAGTAATCATCTTCACTCATACCATTTAACTTAGGATAATGTGGTAAGAAGTTACCTTTTATAACTTTTGCATTACATTTATTTGCTATCTCGGCAGTATTTAAAATAGCTTCCATTATCTGTACTTTCTCATCAACAGAATAACCTACAAATGTTTCTATCATCTCCTCTGTTGATTTGCACCAATAATCATTAGTAGGGAATTTAAACCTTTTCTCACTATTCATCTTTTGACCAACTTGTAGAGCAAGTAATACTTCGTGTATCTTAGCATCTTCTTTAAGTACATAATGTATATCATTAGTTGCTATTAATTTTATATCTAATTTTTTTGCTATTTTCATTACTTCTTTATTCATAACCTGTTGGTCTAGTATATCATTTGGTTGTATCTCTAAATAAAAATCATCACCAAACGTATCTTTGTACTTCTTAGCTTCTATTTTCGCTTCTAAGGGGTTATCAAGTGTTAATTGACCAATTACACCACCTATACACGCAGAGCTTATTACAAGCCCTTCTTTTAACTCTGATAGCATTTTAAAATTAACGTGAGGTTTACGATAGAAGTTTTCTTTAAACGCTCTAGCTTGTAACCTATATAAGTTTTGAAGTCCTACTTGGTCTTTAGCAAATACTATGATGTGATAACCTTGATCTTCTTTACACGCAGTATCATCTTTACTCATATAAAACTCACATCCAAGAATAGGTTTTATACCTTCTTCTTTACATATCTTTTCAAATTCATAATGCCCACCCATACTTGCGTGGTCTGTAATCGCTATGAACTCTTGTCCAAGTTCTTTAGTACGTTTTACTAACTCTTTTACTTTACTCATACCGTCTAGCGTTGAGTATTCAGTATGTACGTGTAAATGTCCAAATCCTTTAACCATTATACTTCCTCCTCCTCGTGCTTACACTGATTGCACGTTATCTCATTTTTAACACATCCACCTATACAATTATCTAGGTATTCACATTCGATACAACACGCATCGCACTCACTTTCCCATAATTTGATTGGAAATCTTTTATATATCTTTTTACACATATTATTAACTCATTAATTTTATTATTGTTATACATATTATTCCTACACAAATAACGATTGCTTCACTTATTTTCATAATATCCCTCCTAATAAAAAGAAGTAGATTACTCTACTTCTTCTATCTCTTGATTATTTTGTATATTTATATTTGTTGCGAACTTTCCGTTACCGTCTGTTATTATTGATGGGAAACCACCCCATATTATGTCTAGTAAGGCTTGTTCAAGCTCTATGGCTTCTTGTCCTGTGGCTATTTTTCTTGACCCTCCGTCAATTTCTTTAACCCATAGTTCTGTTGTGTTATCTTCTTTTTCTATTCTGTTGAAGCCACATATTAGTAAGTTACGTTCTTTTGATAAAAACCATATTGTATTCATAAAATTCCTCCAAGTACGTTTTGTTGATTATATTATACTATTATTTGGTATTTTTTTCAAGTCTTTGTATCTCTCTATCTATGTACCAACGAGCTTTTTTTAAATCTTCTAACTCATCATTTTTATAAGGTGCTCTTGCTATATATTTTATTGCATTACCTAATGAAAAACCTAAATTCCAAGACTCTATAAAATCTATAACTTCTATTCCACCTATATTGTAGTGATTTGGATGATCAACTGTTTCTTTAAACATTGCACCTGTTGTTATTTTTAGTGCTAACGCAGGGTAGTAGTTACCACACGTGTTTGTACCTTCTGTTTTCATATCAACAAACATACTATCGCTGTTTGTGCAATAATTATCTTTGTACCAATCGCACGTATTACATATAAAATTACTCATTATAATACCTTCTCCCTCTGTTCGTATAATCTTTGTAACTCTTGTATTTCGCAACTTCCTGGGTCTACACCGTCTGGCATTTTTATAACCCATTGATTTGCTTTATAACGCATCATATCTATTGCTTTTTTCGTTGCATTAAGACCTGCTTCATCTCCGTCATAACTCCATATAACGTCTTTTCCACTTCTTAATAATATTCTATATTGTTCTTCTGTTAAATGTGCACCAAAAGTACATATTGCATTTTCAAATCCTGCTTCATACCAACGCCACACATCAAACATACCTTCACATACTATTATTTCCCCATACCCTTTACAAGAGTCTAAGTTATAAAGTATTTGACCTGTTTCCATTGTGTGTGGTGCGTGAAACCACTTAGGATTATCTTTTGCACGTATTTTACGAAGTGAAACACCAACTCTTAAATCATCTATAATTATAGGTATGACAAGTCTTTCGTAAAGTGTGAATGTCCCTCCACTTTTCTTCTCAACCTCTATTTCTTTTGCATATCTCAAATCAAAATGTCTTAAAGTTTCTTCATTAAAGTTTCTGAAACTCTTAACAGAACTCATTTCGGCATTAGGTGTATATTCCTCTACAACCTTCTTTGTTCTTCTCTTTGATTTGATGTATTTCATAAATCTTTCAACTTCTTTTAAATAGTCATTTTTGCGTTCTGCTATGATGAGGTTATCTATGTCTATTTCAAGTATTTGAGCTACTATTTTTACTGCTTGTGGAAAAGACACATCTTCCATTTTTTCTACAAACGTAAAAACATCACCAACTCCACATTCAGAGTTAGTATGACAAGCCCAAAGAAACTCCTCATTAACAACGAACGCAGTAGGGTTGTCCCCTTTGTGTATAGGACAAGCAGA
>CAZNUF010000086.1:0-5484 GCA_964576125.1 uncultured Ruminococcus sp.
TTGACCTTGTCACGTCCCTGTCCGAGACGGTTGCCCTTGTAGCTGAACCATGCGCCTGCCTTCTGGACAATGTCAGCCTTTACAGAAAGGTCGAGCAATTCGCCCTCACGGGAAATTCCCTCGCCGTACATTATGTCAAACTCTGCCTCTCTGAACGGCGGAGCAATTTTATTCTTAACTACTTTTGCTCTTGTGTGAGAGCCGATAATTTCGCCGTTCACCTTGATTGCTTCGGCTTTTCGTATATCAATTCGCACCGAGCTGTAGAACTTGAGCGCACGTCCGCCCGTTGTAACCTCGGGGTTGCCGTAGACAACGCCTACCTTTTCACGGAGCTGGTTGATAAAGATTGCAACGCAGTTTGACTTTGAAATTGCGCCGGCAAGCTTTCTTAAAGCCTGCGACATAAGTCTTGCGTGCAAGCCAACGTGACTGTCGCCCATTTCGCCCTCGATTTCAGCCTTAGGAACAAGAGCCGCAACCGAGTCGATTACGATAACGTCAATTGCGCCGCTTCGGATAAGAGCCTCGGCAATTTCGAGAGCGTCCTCACCTGTGTCGGGCTGTGAAACGAGAAGTGAGTCAACGTCAACGCCGAGAGCCGCCGCATAGGTGGGGTCAAGAGCGTGTTCAACGTCGATAAACGCAACATTGCCGCCGTTTTTCTGTCCCTCTGCAATACAGTGGAGCGAGAGCGTTGTTTTACCCGAGGATTCGGGTCCGTAGATTTCAACTATTCTTCCTTTGGGAAGTCCGCCGATTCCGAGCGCAATATCAAGCGACAGGGAGCCTGTTGAAATATGGTCGATGCTCATATGCTTATTTTCGCCAAGGCGCATTACTGCACCCTTGCCGAACTGTTTTTCAATTTGCGTCAGCGCTGTTTCAAGCGCTTTTGTCTTGTCAACTGCCATTTCATATACCTCCGTAAATCCGTTTTGCCGTAAAATTTACCGGCGGATTTTTATTTCATTTAGATTATAAAATATACAGATAAAAATTGCAATATAAAAGCGGCAAAAATATCGAACAAATTTTCTAATTTTAGAGCATTGTCCCGATTATTGCCCTTTGCACTCCGCCTAAATCAAGAGAAGTGCGGATATTTTCAAAGCCCTGCGACTTCATAAGGTCTGATACGTAATCGCTCTGATTTTCGCCCAGCTCAAACGCAAGTGCACCACCGTGCCTGAGCTTTGCGCTCCAGTTCTTTATTATTGCTTCGTAAAAATCATAGCCGCTTTTTCCGCCGTCAAGCGCAAGCCTCGGCTCTTGCTGAACCTCTGCCTGCAACGTCTGAATGTCATCTGATTTAATGTAAGGCGGATTTGAAACGATTAAATCAAAGGTGTTATCGTCAAAGTCGCTGAAGGCTTTAAAAACATCGCCTTTTACGGCGTTTACCTTTGAATTATTCAATTTAATATTCTTTTCAAGAAATTCAAACGCATCATCGCTCAACTCAAGTGCAGTAACCTCTGCACCTGCAAGCTTTTCAAGTGCAACTGAAATTGCTCCGCTGCCTGCGCACAAATCAATAACCTTTTTGCTTTCGATGTTCTTAAGGTAATCAAGGCAGAGATTAACGACTACCTCTGTATCGTCACGTGGAATGAGCACGCCTTTTCCGACGCAGAAATCAAAGCCGCAAAAGCTCCAGCTCCCCAAAAGATACTGCAAAGGCTCGTGATTGCAACGCCTTCTTACAAGGTCTAAAAGCTCGGTCAACTTTTCGTCTGTTATCTGCTCATCACCGTGTGAGATTATGCCAAGCCTGTCGAATCCCGTTACCTTTTCAAAAAAACAGAGAGCCTCAAAGGTTTCGTTCTCAATCTTCGAGTCCGCAAGAATTTCCTTGCATTTTATATACGCTTCCCTGACGGTCATCATTTTGAAACTATGTCCGAGCCGTCCTCGGGGATTACAGCCTTGATTGCTTCGATTGCAACCTCAATCATCTTGTCGTCAGGCTCTTTTGTTGTAATTCTCTGTGCCCAGAGTCCCGGTGCGGCGATTATTCTTGTAAGTGCGTTATCGTGCTTGCCGCAGATTTTGATAAGCTCATAGCCGATTCCGCAGGTGAGCGGAAGAAGAAGGATTTTAATTACGGGGCGTAAAAATCCGATTCCGAACGGTGCAACTGGGATGAAAAGACCGATTACGATTCCGACAATAAGCATAAGCACCATAAAGCTTGTTCCGCATCGAGGATGGAAACGGCTCTGCTTTTTAACATTTTCAACGGTGAGCTCTTCATCACTTTCATAGCAGAAAATAGTCTTATGCTCTGCGCCGTGATACATAAACACACGTTTCATCTCGGTCATCTGCGAACACACAACTATGTAGAGCAGGAAAAGAACGATTTTCAGAACGCCCTCGAACACCGACTTCCAGAAAACGGCAGTTTCGCCTTCGCCCTTGAATACGGGAACGAAATTTGCCGAAAGGTCAAACAGAAACGACGGCAGGAAGAAGAAAAGTGCTACTGCAAGCGCAACGCCGAGGATTGAGGCAAACACCATAAGGATTTTTACAAGCTTGTCGCCGAACTTTTCGTCAATCCATTTTTCAAACTTTGACGGTTCTTCCTCTTCAATTTCTCCTGCCTCAATCGCCTTGTCGGCTGAAAGCATAAGAGATTTATATGACAAACGCATTGAGTCAACCAGTCCTGCAATACCCCTGAAAAACGGTAACTTGAAAAGCTTACATTTTGAGGCTAATGTATTGATGCTGATGTCCTCGCTGTAGATTTCTTTTTCGCCTGTTCTTACGCATACTGTGGTACGCTTCGGGCCACGCATCATTATGCCTTCAATCAGTGCACTGCCGCCGATTGACGTAATCTTCTTTGTTTGTTTACAACATGATTTAGCCATTTGAACTTCCTTTCACTAAAGTTTTATGTTCTCGGGCATAGTATGTGATTCGCCCTCTTTATATACCGGGAAGGTGAGCGTTACGGTTGTACCTACTCCCTCTCCGCTTTCTATGTCGAGTGAACCGTTGTGCAGGTTCATAATTTCGTCTGCAACCGCAAGTCCGATTCCCGAACCTCTGACGGTCTGATTAGCCTTGTAGAATTTCTCTTTAACCTTGGGCAAATCCTCGGCGGAAATTCCGCAGCCAGTATCGGTAATTACGATTTTTATTACGTCGGGTTCGTCCTTGCTGTAAATAACCTGAGCCGCAACTACTCCGCCCTTCGGCGTGTATTTCAGTGCGTTGTCAATTACATTCAGGAAAACCTGTTTGAGCCTGTTTCTGTCGCCGTAAACAGGAGGATAGACCGCCTCCGGCTCGTCGTAAAGCAGGTGCTTGCCCTCTTTTACGGCACGTTCCTTGAGCATATATACGGTTTCGTCAAACTCTGCAAGTATGTCAAGCTTTTCATTCATAAGCACCATTCTGCCGCTCTGAATACGGCTGAAGTCGAGGAGCTCCTCAACAATGCTTGTTAGTCGTGTGCTTTCCTTTATGATAACTCCCATACCCTTGTCAAAGGTTTTGCGGTCAAGCTTTCCCCTTTCGGAAAGCTGCATTGTTTCTGCCCAGCCCTTGATTGCGGTAAGCGGTGTTCTCAACTCGTGAGAAACACGGGAGATAAAGTCGTTTTTCATCTGCTCGGTGGTCTGCAAGTCCTTCGCCATATCGCTGACGGCGTCGCAGAGGTCGCCGATTTCATCGTCGTATTTATGCTCAATTTTTTCCGAAGCAGAAAAGTCGCCGTGGGCAATCTGCGCCGCAATAAGCGAGAGATTGCGAATCGGCTTTACAATTGAGCGGATAAACGTAAGTCCCGAAAGAATTACAAGCGAAATAATGACAAGACCGAGGACGATTATGAGTCCCGAAACGAGCATAATTCTGCTGTTCACGGGGTCCATAGAAACTATGTAGCGGATTGCTCCGACAACCGTTCCGCTGTCGTTTGATATGATGCGTGTTACGCTCATTGCGCTTTCGCCCGAGCTTAACCTGCCGTTCCAGAAAGCCAAGCCGTCTTTACTTTCCTTTGCCTGGTCAAAATCGGTCAGCGTTGTATCGTCGGATGGGATAAATCCCGTTGATGTCATTACAACTCTTCCTGTTGAGTTGATGACCATAACCTCCATCTGTTCTTTTTTCTTGAAATTTTCAACATAATCTCTTGCAGATGAAGAAAAGCTTGTTGAGCTGTCGCTTGTGTAGCCTGAAAAAACGAGTGAAAGCTCACTGCTTGTATTACTCAGACTCTGTTCGACGCTGCTCTGAAAAAGGTAGGTAACAAGAAATATAAGGCAGACAACAATTGATATGATGATTGTGAGTATTACGCTGAGCGTGTTAAGCATCCAGCGTTTTGTAATGCCCTTGAACATTCTGTTACCTCCCCTTTTATTTTAAATTTAAAACATAACTTTATCAGTTAGCGCCTGAATCCCACTTATAGCCGAGTCCCCAAACTGTGATAATGTGTCTGGGGTTTGACGGCTCGTCTTCAACCTTCATTCTTAAGCGTCTTATATTAACGTCAACGATTTTGTCCTCGCCCACATAAGCGTCGCCCCATACGTGGTTGAGAATGTCAATTCTGTCAAGCGCAACGCCGGGATTTGAGAAGAAGTACTCCATAATCTGAAATTCAACCTGTGTAAGCTCAATCATTTTTCCGTTTTTGAGCAGTGCACGGTTGCGAAGATTAAGCGTAAATTCGCCCGACTTTAGTTCCTCTTTAAAGTTGTTTTCGGAGTGTGACTGTGCAAGTGCAACACGTCTGTAGAGCGAGTCAACTCTTGCAAGCAGTTCGCTGGGTGAAAACGGCTTTGTAACGTAATCGTCTGCTCCGAGCATAAGTCCCGTTACCTTGTCCATTTCCTGCGTTTTTGCAGAAAGCATAATAATTCCTATTCCGCCGTTGCGGTTTCTCAGCTCCTTGCAGACCTGAAAGCCGTCGATACCCGGCATCATAACGTCGAGAATTGCAACGTCAAAGTCGCCGTCACTTTCGTCGTACTTCTGCAAAGCCATTTCTCCGCAGTCAGCCTCAACAACATCGTAGCCTGCACGTGTAAGATTGATTACGACAAAGTCACGGATTGCAGACTCGTCCTCACAAACAAGTATTTTCTTCATAACAAAACCTCCAATTTTCGTAAAATCAGACAGATATTTCGGTAAGAACGGCAAACGACTTTTTGATTTCATCGTCTGTCATTGCATACTGACTGTCCGTATCTGAATTTATAAACGCATATGCATATCTGTTATCCTTATAAATAAGGGTATATTCATCGTTGTCCCTGCCTTTTTCCCAAACGGAAGCATCAAAAACCTTTATTTCAAAAAGCTTATCGCCGAGAGCGGATTTCTTCCACTCGTAAAAAGCAGTTGAATTTTCTTCTGTAGAATTAATTGCCGTAACAGTACTTTTAAGCCAGCTGTCAGGCATTTTTATTGTAAAACCAAAGCTATAATTTGCAATCATACTGCACTTTGGTA
>CAZNUF010000087.1:0-5453 GCA_964576125.1 uncultured Ruminococcus sp.
ATCAATGGGTGGAAGCGTATCCGACTTCGACACGCTCATCACTGCATGCGACCTTCAGATTGCCTATGCCTTGACTGGTCAGGCACTTGCAACCAATGTCAGTGATACCGGCACTCAGGCCCTTGGAACAGTCCAGGAGAGAACCAAGGCCTCTGCCTATGAGAATGATGCTCGTGCCCTGGCTTATACTCTCAACAAGCTCATAGCCATGGCCATTGAGGTAAACTTCGGATCTGATTCGGAGAGGCCAGTCATCAGCTTCGACACTGAAGACTATGCCAGCTTCTCTGAAGTCATGCAGGCTTATCAGCAGGGAGTCCCCATCAGCAGAAAGGCCCTCTATACAAGATATGGCCTACCAGAGCCTGAAGACGAGGATGACGCCATCACATACACAGCCCCTATGACCTCCGCCTTCGACTTCGCCGACACCGGTAAAAAAAAACCATTTCCGACAATAGTCTTTCAGTCCTGAAGGCTGAATCCAAGAAAGCGAAGAAGCTGAAGGATCTTGAAGACAAATACTACGATGAGATCTCGAAGGGCATCGAGGTCTCACTTGACAAGCTCAAGGAGGAGGCTGAGAAAAATCCAGACATATTGTCAGATGAGTCGTTTAATCTATGGAAACCAGAGCCTGATCTAAACGTCATAGAAGCCACATACAAGGCCCTGATGGAGTCCTGGCTGCTTGGTCTCAGATTTGCCAAGAGTGATGATACATCAGATTTTTCGGACTTCGGCTTGTCCTTCGACCTTAAATATGAAGATGCCATCAAGATTGCTGGAAGCAGGAAGGCTGTCACTCCTTCCGACTACAAGAAACTTTCGGCGCATATAAAGCAGCAAGCCTTTACTGTCGGAAGACTGGCCCAGCTCGATATGGTCAAAAGGGCAAAGGATGTGTACCTCAAGGCTCTGGATGTCGAGAAGGTAGGTGACATAGGGGCCTTCATCAAGGAGATGGCGACTGTAGACCCATCCGCCGCCGGCATGGTCGGATACTATCAGATGGTCTATAGAACCAACATACAGTCTGATTACAACGCAGCCAAGGCTTGGTCTATGGATGATGATCCTCCTGAGTTCCTTCAGTTCGTAGCCATCGAAGATGAACGAACAAGTGATATTTGCTCAGCGCGAGCTGGGATTGTACTTCCTTACACTGATCCTTTTTGGGATAACAACTGGCCACCACTTCATTATAACTGCAGAAGTACAGTCAGAGAGATAGACAACAAGGAAGCAGAGGCCATGGGCTTGATAAAGGACGGCAAGGCCACGATAGAGAGGCCGAGGAAGCTGAACGGAGCACAAAGCACATTCGGCAAGAGGCCGACAAAGGACAACGCCTTCTGGGGCTCCTCACCTTTACAGCATGCCAGGATAGTCGCTGACATGATAGAGGATGAGCTGAACGGTGTCGCTGGGCAGACTGTCTGCAAGGACTTCTCAAAACCAAAGGAAGGTTACACTTCTATCAATGTCTCAAAGGGTGGACTCAGATATGAGGATGGCATCGAGAAGAAGAGCCTGGACAAGACTCTGGAGACAGCCAAGAAGATTGTCGAAAAGAAGGGATGCTATATAGAGCTTGACAAGGCTACAGATCTCAAATGGAACAAGTCTAGCAGTGGATGGATGAATGGAGTTGAAAAGATACAGATAAACTCTCTCTCTTCATCTTCTAGTCGCAATATCAAGAACAGCATCCTTGATGGTTTTAAGAAGGCCGACACTGTTGCAGCATCAGTCAATGCTGACAATCTTGATGCAACCAAGGAAGCCATCAAGAGCCTTGCCAAGACACTCAAAGATACAAGGCCCAATGCCAAGATCATCATGATACTATGCGGAGACGACTTGATAACCTTAAGCATGGCAGACCTTCAGGACGAGAAGATACTCTCAGCTAAGCTTGGAGTTTAGACAAAGAACTCTTCATCAGATCCATCCTTTTCGGGTGGATTTTTTATTGCCTTTGAAAAAAAGGCCGTAGAACGCTTCTTGGCCAAAAGACATGAAATTACACCATTTCTCTTTTTGCGCTCGATGTGGAGTTTAATAAACGCCGATTAAACGTTTATAAACACTAGGTCACTGAAACACAATCCAAAAACAGTGAAAAACTCCTTTTAGAGTCTATGCAAGACTCTGAATAAGGAGAAAAAAGCATGGATACAACCAATCGACTATTCAGACTTGAGTTAGCCCATACCGGTACCTTCGGCGCCGACGGCAACTCCATCACCAAGCAGGATCTCAAGGATGTCGTAGAGACTTTCGACGGAAGAGTCCCGATCTCACTCGGCCATTACATGACCAAGAAGGATGACTGGTGGCCTGCCTTCGGTAACGTAGACTCCATCATGCTCACGGAAGACCCCAACGGAACGGACGCCACCCTTATCGGGGACATCTCGATCAAGCCCGAGCTGGCAGATGCACTTCAGAGCGGATATTACCCTGGCTGGAGCGTCTCTATACCGCCGAGGGCTGCAGACGGAAAGAAGTACCTTCATCATCTTGCCTTCCTCGGTGCGATGCCGCCTGCCATAAGAGACCTCAAGATTCTGGGAAACGACCAGGACGGCATGCCTGAAGACGCCATCAAGCTCGACGACCTGACAGCCTTCGGTGATGACGTACTCGCATACTATAGCTTTGCGGATCTCGGTACCAAGCTCAATGAAATCAAGGAGGGAGAATGTACTTCAAACGAGGCGGATGCAAGTCAGGAAGAAAAAGAGGTGGAAAAAGAGGAGCCCGTCTTCAGTGACAATGTGATTATAGCGAAGGCAAGGAAGGTGCTTGAAGGAAACGTCAGGCAGAGGGTCAAGGCAAGGATGAAGGGGCTCGTCCCTGAAAACAAGATGTCTCTTGTGGACGACTTCTGCGACGCGTGTCTCTCGGACTACGACTTCTCGGACGAGAACGAAGAGGAGCCTGCAGTCATCAAGCTCTTCATGACCATAGCTGACGCAATAGCCAGCAGACCTGCCAGACCCAAGACGGGAAAGCTTGACTTCTCGGATGTCGGAGGAACCGACTCGCACAAGACGGAAGATGCATCTAAGCTCGCTGCAGTCTTCTGATAGAAAGGATCTATAAATGGAACAGAGCAAGACCACAAGTTTCACAATCGGACAGGTATGGGACGACAGACACTCCCCTATCTTCACACTTTTCCCTGTAAAGGATGCAACGGCAATCAAGGCAGGACAGGTGCTCAAGGTCGGAGATGACAAGCTCACTGTAGAGCCTGCAGCGGCAGAGGACTCCGCTTATGTCGGAGTGGCATGCGAAGCAGTCGAAGCAGGAACCAAAAAGTTTGTCAACGTGCTTATCCACGGCACAGTCAAGACAGAGAAGATCACAGTAGGATCTGATGCACTTACTGCAGAAGGCGCAGCCAAGCTCAGGGCTGCAGGCGTGTACGCCATCGACTGAGCAAGGAGGTATAAATGACTTTTATCGAATTCGTAACCAGCTATCTTAACTTGGCGCTTTTCACAAGAATCGCGGAGAGAAGAACCCCCATTCACTCTCCAATCTATGAGCACTGCTTCCCGACTCGCACTCCGAGGGCAGTGAGCAGAATCAACCTGACAGACCTCAAGAGAGCAATCCACTCAATGCCAGTGATTACAAGAGGCGGCATGGCCATTCCTCTTGATGCCAAGGAAGGCACAAGCGTGCTTATCGAGCCACTGTCCATCAGACTCAGCGACTTCATCACCGGCGCCAAGCTCAACGACTTGAAGGCTCTCTATGGAGATGGCTCCGAAACAGGACAGGCACTTGTTAAGACCGAGATCGACAAGATTATCGAAGACCTTCTCAGAAGTACAGAAGCCACACGCAACGCACTCTGCGCCCAGGCCATGACAGGAAAGATCAGCTATCAGCTGGAAAGCCAGGGCAAGAAGGAAAGATATGAGATCACCTTCGGCACGACTCTCAAGGCTGACCCTGCAACCAAGCTTGATACTGCAGGACAGACCCTTGTAGACCTCTACAACGTCCTCTCCTCCATGAAGAGAAAGATTGCAGACAAGGGATATGCCGGCACTGTAGAAGTCATGGCTGGCGCCAACGCCTTCTCCCTGATTGCCAACATCATCATGGCATCCAAGGATACAGACAGAATGGGGGCCATGATCAGAAACGACCGCATCGAATTCATGGGCTTCAACATCTGGCTCAATGACGCGACTTACACAGATACACAGGCTGACGGAAAGAGTGTCGTCAAATCCGAGGTTGATACAAACAGCATCATGATGTATGTCACAGCCCTTGGCGAGGTTCAGTATTGCGCCGTTGATGACGTCAATGCAAATCTTCAGGCTACACCTTTCTGGGCAAACGCTTATACAAACGTCGACCCATCCGGATATAAGATCATCTCCGAGTCTAAGCCGATGCCTATGATGCCTGCAGAGAGCATCTGCTGGGCGACCATCACCACAGGCCCGTCCATTAAGGCAGGAGCGTGATAGATGGCAGTCACCGCTGACGACCTTGCAAGGGAAGTTAAAGGCTATAACTGGGATCTCCTCACTGACGGAAATCCCAGTGTGGCCGACAGAAGCCTCGACAAGGCAAGGATATGGCTCAAGGCCAAGATGATAGCAGCCGATGGAACCTATAACGAAGAGGATGAGATACAGAGGCTCATACTTATCAAGAGGGCGCTCTATGAGCTCTACAGCTATGCTGAGCAAGAGGCGGTGGCTGAAGACAAGAAGGAGGATGCCATGGAACTGCTGAAGGCTTACCTCGGCTCTTCGGTGGACTCCTCCGGCTATACGGCAGGAGCGTCTCAGACGCCTCTTCCATGCGGAGCCATAAAGAAGTGATCGAGGTAACGATAAAGGTAAAGGAGCACTCTACTGACTTCTCCACCAACAAGGCTCTGTCCAGATCTGCAAGGTATCTTGCATCTAAGACACAAGACAGGATTGCACATGGCACATATCAGCAGAACGCTCCTCTTACTGTAGCTCTCAAGCGTTCCTCAAAGCCTCTTGCAGACACAGGTCTGCTTCTGACCTCCATAACCTATAGGACTGAGGCGGACAAGGCCATAGTCGGCACAAATAGGCTCGGAGCCAGGATAAACAACGAGGGCGGAGTCATTACCGCCAAGAAGAGCAGGCTGTGGATACCTGCCCAGAGATGGGTCAAGAAGCTTGTCATGGGAAGAGGCACTTCTGGAGCCTTTGACTACCTCAAGAAGAGAGGCTCCGTTTGGTTCACCAAGAGCGCAGTCATGTACAGGACGAAGAAAGGAAAGCCGCAGGTCGTGTGGATACTGAAGAAGAGCGTGACCATTCCTCAGAGACGCTTCATGTACATGGACGATGACGACCTCAAGAAGATACGAGGGTATTTCAAGGAGATACTAGATGAAAGCGATACTTGACAGTGCAGCAAGATGGTTCACTGAG
>CAZNUF010000088.1:0-5443 GCA_964576125.1 uncultured Ruminococcus sp.
ATACACGGTAGAAACGAGCGTCCTCGTCGCAAAGACCGTTTACAAAGAACACCTTTGTAAGACCTGCCTTTGTAGCGGCTTCAACAGCCTTTTCGGTTCCGACGTTAACGCCGTCCTTGCCCGAAACTACAATCAGCGCAGTGTCAGCGGCACGCATACCCTCTGCAACGCCGCCTGCAAAGTCGAACAGACCGGGAGTGTCGATAAGGTTAATCTTTGTGTTCTTCCACTCTATGGGAGCAACAGCCGTCATAATCGACGCCTGACGTTTGATTTCTTCAGCGTCAAAGTCGAGCATTGTGTTGCCGTCTGCAATTTTTCCCAGACGGTCGCTGACCTTTGAAAGATAGAGGATTGACTCTGCAACCGAGGTTTTACCGCATCCGCTGTGTCCTGCGAGTGCAATATTTAATATTTTTTTAGCGTCATATTGTTTCAAAAATGAAAACTCCTTTCGTTGCTATAATATTTAAAAATCGACGTTATTATATCAATTTCAACAATTGTATGAATTAAGTCTAAATTATTATATCATATTTGTATAAAACAAACAACCAAAATTGAGCAAAATAAAAAAATTCACCCTTTGCCCAATAGAGCAGAGGGTGAATTGTGCATATTGCTTTTTTTAAAGATTTATTGCTGTAAATAGCATAAAATTATGTGTTCTGTTTTGTGCAAATTTACGGTTTATTCGAGAACTGCACCCTGTGCACCCGAAGAAACAAGCTTTGCATAACGTGAGAGATAACCCGAAGTAATTCTCGGCTTTCTGGGAGTCCACGCTGCCTTGCGTTTTGCAAGCTCTTCGTCGGAAACAAGCACGTTGATTGTGTTTGCAGGAATGTCGATTTCGATTGTGTCGCCTTCCTCAATGAGTGCGATAGGACCGCCTACTGCGGCTTCGGGTGAAACGTGACCGATTGCGGCGCCTCTTGTAGCGCCCGAGAAACGTCCGTCTGTGATAAGTGCAACGCAGTTGCCGAGACCGCTTCCCATAATTGCAGAGGTCGGGTTGAGCATTTCTCTCATTCCGGGGCCGCCCTTTGGTCCTTCGTAGCGGATAACAACAACATCGCCTGCGTTGATTTTGCCGTCGTAGATTGCGTTGAGTGCGTCCTCCTCGCAATCAAAAACTCTTGCAAAGCCCTTGTGGTGCATCATTTCTTCTGCAACAGCACTTCTCTTTACAACACAGCCGTCGGGAGCAAGGTTGCCCTTTAATACTGCTATGCCGCCTGTTTTGCTGTATGGATCTTCAACTGTTCTGATGATTTCTGTATTTCTGATTTCGCAGCCCTCGATGTTTTCACCGACAGTCTTGCCAGTGCAGGTGAGAAGTGAGGTGTTGAGAAGGTTAAGCTTTGTAAGCTCGTGCATTACTGCGTAAATACCGCCTGCTTCGTTGAGCTCCTCAATAAAGTGCTCGCCTGCGGGTGCAAGGTGGCAGAGGTTTGGAGTCTTTGCAGAGATTTCATTTGCAATATCAAGGTGCAAATCAATTCCGCACTCGTGAGCGATAGCAGGAAGGTGGAGCATTGTATTTGTTGAACAGCCGAGAGCCATATCAACGGTAAGAGCATTCCTAAATGCTTCCTCTGTCATAATGTCACGTGGACGTATGTTGTTCTTTACAAGCTCCATAATCTGCATACCTGCGTGCTTTGCAAGCTGTAAACGCTGTGAGTAAACAGCAGGAACAGTGCCGTTGCCCTTAAGCCCCATACCGATAACCTCTGTAAGGCAGTTCATTGAGTTTGCAGTGAACATACCCGAGCAGGAGCCGCAGGTCGGACAGGCGTTGTTTTCATATTCGCTTAACTTTTCCTCGTCAATTTCGCCTACCTTAAAGCGAGAAACAGCCTCGGAAACAGTAGAGTAGCTGATTTTCTTACCGTCAACTCTGCCTGCAAGCATAGGGCCGCCGCTGACAAAGATAGAGGGAATGTTAAGTCTTGCCGCCGCCATAAGAAGTCCGGGAACATTCTTGTCGCAGTTGGGAACCATAACAAGACCGTCAAATGCGTGTGCTTTAGCCATAGCCTCGGTTGAGTCGGCAATAAGCTCACGTGTCACGAGAGAATATTTCATACCCTCATGACCCATTGCAATACCGTCGCAGACAGCGATTGCAGGGAAAACTATCGGAACGCCGCCGGCAAGAGCAACGCCCATTTTTACAGCCTCAACAACCTTGTCAATGTTCATATGACCGGGCACGATGTCGTTCTTGGAGCTGACGATACCGATTAAAGGCTTTTTGATTTCTTCATCTGTAAGACCTAAAGCGTGAAGAAGCGTACGCTGGGGAGCGGCATTAACGCCGTCCTTTAAAACTGAACTTTTCATATAATCAATCCTTTCGGTTTATTTGTAATCGTAGGGGACGGCTTCCCAGACATCCCTTATATACCATTCTATTCTACCATAACTGTATCATAAAATCAAGAATTGCTTTTTGTTTTGATTCAAGATTGCTTTGTTGAAAATATTATAGCATTTTGAATTTATTTTTCAAGTAAATCACAGAAATTATGGACAATCTGACTTTTTTCAACTATAATACAGACAAAGGCATTAACAAAAAATATGTCAGGAGGCGTATTATGAAAAAGAAAATAATCTCGTTGTTTTTGTGCACACTTATTGCAGGCGGCAGTGTATCTTTGTTTTCGGTAAATGCGGCTGAAAATGGACAGGAAGCACAATACATACGTTCGGTCGAAAACAACAATCTCTTAACATATTATAACGAAAACGGTGAAGAGGTTGACGTTGATAAGCTCAACAATGACGTTGACGTAAACGCAAGCTCTCTGCCTTCAAAATATGATTTGCGTGATTACAACAGGGTTACACCTGTCAGAAATCAGGGTAGTGAGGGCTTGTGCTGGGACTTTGCCGCAACTGCGTCAATGGAGTCAAGCATTCTGACAAATACCAAGTTTTCCTCAAAAAATGGGGATACTCCTTACAAAACACTCGACCTTTCCGAAAGAGGTCACACGTGGTATATTCATACCAACTTTGACGACGAAAGCTCACCACTCTACGGCGACTATAAGCAAGACCCTACAAAGGGCAGCGGCGGCGGTACGGCAGATATTGTGGCTATGGGACTTAGTGCAGGCTTTGGAGCATATCCCGAAAGCCTTTTGCCTTACGGGCAAATAAGTTCAGGCTGTCCCGAGGGACTTCGCTATTACTCTGACTACCGTCTGAAAAACTACAACGAGCTTACAAAAGACAATGAACTAATCAAGCAGACAGTTATGGATAAGGGTGCGGTAGTGCTTAATTACAGCTGTTTTCCTGCAAACACATATATGGTTGACGGAATGCAGTCCTACTATGATAACGGCAACCCGATTGACGGTGTGTACGGTCAGGGACACCTTGTTGTTGCCGTAGGCTGGGACGACAGCTACAGCAAGGATAATTTTAACCCCGAAATGCAGCCGCAAAGTGGCGGTGCATGGCTTTGCAAAAACAGCTGGGGTGAAGATAATTGCAGTACAGCAGACGGATATAAGGGATATTTCTGGATGTCCTATGAAACGCCTTTGAGCTGTGTTGCAAGCTACGAAATGCAGAGCGTTGATGAATTTGACAACGTCTATCAGCATCAGATTACATCATATGCAAGCTTTGACGTTGAGTCAGCCGCTAATGTTTTTACCGCAAAGTCTGACGAGGTGCTTAAGCAGGTTTGCTTGAAGACAATCGGTGCGGCTGACGTGAAAATTGAGATTTACAAGCTTAACAGCGGCTTTACTTCTCCGCAGGACGGAACGCTGTTGTCAGGCTTTGATGCGGCGTTTGACTTTACGGGAATCCACACCGTGAAGTGTCCCGATAACATCAAAATTCAGGCAGGAGATACATTCTCGGTTGTAGTCACAGGCAAGTCAAATCTTTTACTTGATTTCAAATCCAACAGCGATAACGAGGTTTCAGGCAGAAGCTATTGTATTAAAAACGATGAAGGCTGGACGGACGTTGCCGACAGATGGGAATGCGGTTATGCATCGATAAAGGCGTATACTTCAAATGACGGTGGAGTGCGAAAGACAGAGCTTGAAGAGCTTGTAAAGACAGGTGAGGAGCTTACTCCCGATAAAGATGTCAGTGCAGATATTCTTGAGGAGCTTAATACAAGACTTAATTCTGCAAAAGAACTTTTAAACAATGACAATGCCTCACAAAACAGCGTTGACAACGAATATTGTCTGCTGAAATGCAGTGTTGACAAAATCGGTAATTTTACCTTCACTGTCAACAGCGTTGACGACTACTACAAGCTTATTGATAAAATAGAAAACAACGGCGACAGCAGTATTAATAAAATTGTACTTGGTGCTGATTTGGACTTCGACGGAAAAGAGATTCAGACGATTTTTAACAAAAATCAGTTCAGCGGAGTTTTTGACGGCAACGGTCACAAGATGAGTAATTTTGTGATTAACTCAAAGGAAAGTTTTAATTCAGGCTTGTTCGGCGGACTTTACAAAGCAACGGTCAGGAATATTGCTTTTGAAAATTGTTCTGTAATTGCCGAAGACTGCGCAACGCTGATTTCAAATTACTGCACTGACTCTGTAATAGGAAACTGCACCGTGAATAACTGCAAGGTAACTGCAAAATCAGGCGCAATTATTGGTGCGTATCTGTCGGAATGCAAGCTGACTGACTGCGACATTACAAATGCAAAGGTTTACGGCGTTAACAGCGCAGGACTGTATTTTATAAACGGCTTTGAAACAGCAGTCGAAAACTGCACATCAAAAGGCACAGAGCTTTATTCCGAGAATATGGTTTACGACAAGAATATGATGGTTTCTTTGTTGACATCGGACGAAGGCGGAGTGCCGAGAATTAAATTGGCAGACGGAAAATGTACGGTTGAAAGCTTTATCGGTAAAATCACCTCTGCCGAGGCTAACGGAAAGCCGTTGTCATATGACGGCAACGCATATATTGTTGATGAAACAAGCGGAGATATTTACCTTACTCTGGTCTGCGATATGTCCGACTGCGGCAATTTCGGCGTTACGGGCAATCTGGAAACAGGAGAGTTATTCCTGCTTAGCTACGGCGGTGATTCACCCGAGATGGTAATTCCCGGGGAGATGTTCGGAAAGACAATTTCAGGCTTTTCAGAGTCCTTCAGCTCAAATATAACTTATTCGGATAAAATTACTTCAGTAACAATTCCGGGGCAAATCAAGAGCATTTCTTCCGGTGCTTTTACGGGAATGCCTGCGCTGAAAAAGGTTGTTGTTGAAGAGGGCGTTGAAAAGCTTGAGGGAGGAGCATTCAGCGAATGTCTTGAACTGACGGATGTAAAACTGCCCGACAGCCTTGAATCAATCGGCGGCTACGCTTTCGGAAACTGCACAAAGCTTAAAAGTATTGATTTCGGAAACTCGCTTGTTGAAATCGG